>NZ_JBHZDA010000027.1:43671-58453 GCF_042755665.1 Streptomyces sp. NPDC059142 | reverse complement strand
CTTGCTCCCGGCCTTACCCCGCCCCTTGGTGGCGTCGGCCGGCGCCGGAGGGAGCGACCCGGGGGGGGGGGGCGCCCCGGGCCGGGGGGGCCGCGGGGGGGGCCACCTCCGTACGGCGCGCGCGGACCCCCGGAAACCGGCCGGGGAAGCTGTCCGCGAAGCGGTACTGGTTTCCTTCGGGGGATGGACGTCAGGCAAGATGGGGTGTATCTGCCCTCCCGCGGCGGAGCCGCACAGTGGCCCTTCTCGATTGCCGGACGGTTTCTCTTGGCTGAGTACATCTACACGATGCGCAAGGCGCGCAAGGCGCACGGCGACAAGGTCATCCTCGATGACGTGACGCAGAGCTTCTTGCCGGGCGCGAAGATCGGTGTGGTGGGACCCAACGGCGCGGGAAAGTCCACCATCCTGAAGATCATGGCGGGCATCGAGCAGCCCTCCAACGGTGACGCGTTCCTGACCCCCGGGTACAGCGTCGGCATGCTCCTCCAGGAGCCGGAGCTCGACGAGTCGAAGACCGTCCTCCAGAACGTCCAGGACGGCGCCGCCGAGATCATGGGCAAGCTCAACCGCTTCAACGAGGTGGCCGAGCTGATGGCGACGGACTACTCCGACGCCCTCATGGAGGAGATGGGCAAGCTCCAGGAGGACCTCGACCACGCCAACGCGTGGGACCTGGACACCCAGCTCGAACAGGCCATGGACGCGCTCGGCTGCCCGCCCGGCGACTGGCCCGTCACCAACCTGTCCGGTGGTGAGCGCCGTCGCGTCGCGCTCTGCAAGCTGCTCCTCGAAGCCCCCGACCTGCTCCTCCTCGACGAGCCCACCAACCACCTGGACGCCGAGTCCGTGCAGTGGCTGGAGCAGCACCTCGCCAAGTACCCCGGCACCATCGTCGCCGTCACCCACGACCGGTACTTCCTCGACAACGTCGCCGGGTGGATCTGCGAGGTCGACCGCGGCCGTCTGCACGGCTACGAGGGCAACTACTCCAAGTACCTGGAGACCAAGCAGACCCGTCTCAAGGTCGAGGGCCAGAAGGACGCCAAGCGCGCCAAGCGGCTCAAGGACGAGCTGGAGTGGGTCCGCTCCAACGCGAAGGGGCGCCAGGCCAAGTCCAAGGCCCGTCTCGCCCGTTACGAGGAGATGGCCGCCGAGGCCGACAAGATGCGGAAGCTGGACTTCGAGGAGATCCAGATCCCGCCGGGCCCGCGGCTCGGCAATGTCGTCGTCGAGGTCGAGAACCTCTCCAAGGCGTTCGGCGACAAGGTCCTCATCGACGACCTCTCCTTCACGCTGCCGCGCAACGGCATCGTCGGGGTCATCGGCCCGAACGGCGCCGGCAAGACCACGCTGTTCAAGATGATCCAGGGCTTCGAGGAGCCGGACTCCGGCTCCATCAAGGTCGGCGACACCGTCAAGATCAGCTACGTCGACCAGGGCCGCGGCAACATCGACCCGAAGAAGTCGCTGTGGGCGGTCGTCTCCGACGAGCTGGACTACATCAACGTCGGCCATGTCGAGATGCCCTCGCGCGCCTACGTCTCCGCCTTCGGCTTCAAGGGCCCGGACCAGCAGAAGCCCGCCGGGGTGCTCTCCGGCGGTGAGCGCAACCGCCTCAACCTGGCGCTCACCCTCAAGCAGGGCGGCAACCTGCTCCTCCTCGACGAGCCGACGAACGACCTCGACGTCGAGACCCTGTCCTCGCTGGAGAACGCGCTGCTGGAGTTCCCGGGCGCGGCCGTGGTCGTCTCCCACGACCGGTGGTTCCTGGACCGCGTCGCCACGCACATCCTGGCGTACGAGGGCGACTCCAAGTGGTTCTGGTTCGAGGGCAACTACGAGTCGTACGAGAAGAACAAGGTCGCGCGGCTCGGCGCCGACGCCGCCCGCCCGCACCGCGCCACCTACAAGAAGCTCACGCGGGGCTGAGATGGCCCGTCATATCTACAGTTGCCCCCTGCGCTGGTCGGACATGGACGCCTTCGGGCATGTCAACAACGCGGTCTTCATCAGCTACCTGGAAGAAGCCCGTATCGACTTCATGTTCCGGCTGGCGCCGGGGGACGGCTCGCCGTCCTTCTCGGGCGGATCCGTGGTCGCCCGGCACGAGATCGACTACAAGCGGCCGCTGGTCCACCGGCACCAGCCGGTGACCATCGAGTCCTGGGTGACGAAGATCAACGCGGCGTCGCTGACGATCGCGTACGAGATCAAGGACGGCGACCAGGTGTACGTACGGGCCTCGACGGTCGTCGTGCCGTACGACCTGGAAGCGGCCAGGCCCCGGCGGATCTCCGCCGAGGAGAAGTCGCACCTCCTGCAGTACCTGGACGACGAGGACGCGCTCGCGGCATGACCCTGTCCGTCAGAACCCTGGAGTTCGCCGATGCGCGGGAGGCCGCCGACCTCGGCGCCTTCCTCGCGCGGCTGATCCACTACGACCGCGCCGCCGCCGTCCGGCTCCAGGCCGGCGGCGGGGGCGCGGGCGGCGGCGCGCTCGCGGTCTTCGGCCGTCCCGCGTCCTTCGAGGTGCTGGCCATCCGTACGGCCAGGCTCGGCGCCCCGTACACCCCGAGGGCGGCGGCCCCGCTGGACGTCACCGTCTCCGCCGGGGAACTCCTCGACTCCCTCGACGCACCGGCCCCGCCGGCCGCCCCCGACTCCGCCGGGGAGGCCGCGCGCACCGCGGTCGTCCCCGCCGCCGTCACCGGGCCGCCGTGGGCCGGGGTGCTGCCGCCGCGCGGCGGCTGGCGCCAGGTTCCCGGACTCCCCGGCGCGGAGGCCGTACGGCGCGCGCTGGCCGGGGCCGTCGCGGAGTTCCGGACCAGGGACGAGCAGTTGGCGCCCGGCGACCGGACGCGCGCCACGCGCGACCGGATCGGCCGGGAGATCTGGTCCCGCACCCTCGGCGACACCCATCTGCCGCTGCGAGCCGTGCACGCCGCGCAGTCGCTGGGCTTCCTGCGCCCGGTACGCGCGCTGGTACCCGCCGGCGCCGCCCCCGAGGAGCCGCTGGCGCTGCTGGAGTCCGGGAGCTGGCTCCGGCTCCGTACCGCGTTCGGTTCCATCGCGGTCCGGCGGTCCGGGCTCGGCGGCCTGACGGTCACCCCGACCTGAGGTCCACAGGGGGCCGCCCCCGGCCTGAGGGCAGACCCCGGTCTGCGGGCAGACCCCCTACGGGACCTCAGCCGGCGGTGTTCACCATCGACGCGGCGGCATACGTCAGATAGTCCCAGAGCTGCCGTTCGTGCGCCTCGGACAGCCCCAGCTCGTCGAGCGCCACCCGCATGTGCCGCAGCCAGGCGTCGTGCGCGGCGCTGTCCACCGCGAACGGGGCGTGCCGCATCCGCAGCCGGGGGTGGCCGCGCTGGTCGCTGTAGGTGCGCGGGCCGCCCCAGTACTGCATGAGGAAGAGCGCGAAGCGCTCCTCGGCCGGACCCAGATCCTCCTCCGGGTACATCGGCCGCAGCAGCGGGTCCCCGGCGACCCCCTGGTAGAAGCGGTGGACCAGGCGCCGGAAGGTCTCCTCGCCGCCGACCTGCTCGTAGAAGGTCTGCTCCTGAAGCGTGTCGCGCGGAATATCGTTCACCCGTCCATGGTCTCAGACGCCACGGCCGAGGACCCAGGTCCTGGTCCTTCCACTCCGGTGACCCCCTGGCGGGTCCGTTCGCTTCCCGGGCGCCGAGCCAGGAGAGTGGAGAGATGGGCGCACATCCGGTCGACCCGTACGGCCCCGACGAAGCGGCCGCCGCCGCGGCGCGCGCCGGGCTGGTCCGGGAGATCGCGCTGACCGGGGCGCTGGACGATCCGGCCTGGCGCGCGGCGTTCGAGGAGGTGCCGCGCCATCTCTTCGTCCCGTACTACTTCACCAGCCGGCCCGGCGGCTGGGACCGGCTCTGGGGCGGCGACCCCGACCCCGTACGGCGCGGGCGCTGGCTGAGGGGCGCGTACGCGGACGCCCCGCTCGCCACCCGGGTGCGCGACGGCGAGCTGATCTCGTCCAGCAGCCAGCCCTCCCTGATGGCCCGCATGCTGGTCGAGCTGGACGTACGGGACGGGCACCGCGTCCTGGAGATCGGCGCGGGCAGCGGCTACAACGCGGCGCTGCTCTCCCACCGGCTCGGCGACACGCGGGTGACCACCGTCGATCTGGAACCGGAGATCACCGAATCCGCCCGTACGCATCTCGCCGCGGCCGGGTACCGGCCCACCGTCCTCACCGGCGACGGGGCGCGCGGCTGCCCCGAGCGCGCGCCGTTCGACCGGATCATCGCGACCTGCACCCTGCCGTCGGTGCCCCGGACCTGGACCGCGCAGTCGCGCCCCGGGGCGCGGATCCTGGCCCCGCTCGCCACCGGGCTGATCACGCTCGGGGTCACGGACGCACCGCAGGGGCGGTACGCGGAGGGGCGCTTCCTGCACACCGCCGCGTACTTCGTACCGCTGCGGGGCGTCCCGGCCGGGCGGGCGGGACCGTACCGTTCCCTCGGCGGACTGCCCAGGCGCGCGAGCGAGCACGAGCTGTTCCGCTTCCTGCTGACCCTGACCGCCGGCCGGCTCGACCCGCGCGAGGCGCTCTCGCTCTGGGAGCGCGAGGGCCGGCCGGCGCGCGAGCGGTACGGCGTCACCGTCACCCAGGACGGCCAGTGGGTCTGGCTGGACGACCCGGCGGGACCGTACGTCTGGCCACTCGGCCAGGACGACGGCCCCGGCACCGGGGCGGGCCGGCGGATCAGTCGCGGCGGATCGTGATCGTCGTCCAGGCGCCGACATGCACCCGGTCACCGTCCTTGAGCGGGACGGGGACGAAGGGCTGTATCGGGTCCTCGGCGCCGTTCAGCGTGGTGCCGTTGGTCGAGTTCTGGTCGACGACCGCCCAGCTCCCGTCCGGCTGGTGGACCAGGACCGCGTGCTGGTGCGAGACCCCCGGGTCCTCCGGCGGCACCGACAGATCGATGTCGGGGGACTCGCCGGTGGAGTGCCGGCGACGGCCGATCGCGATCTGGGTGCCGGTCAGCGACAGCCGCTGCTCGGGGGAGTACGCCGGCAGATTCAGCCCGGTGGCCTCGGGGCCGCTGCGCTGCATCATCGCCATGAAGTAGTCGCGGTCGGGACCGACGACCGCCGTCCAGTTCGCCGCACGCTGGTACTGCTGCGACGGATCGTGCAGGGGGGACTCCTGCGGGCCCTGCGGCGCCTGTGACCGGGGTGCCTGTGACTGGGGCGCGGAGGAGGAGGGCGGCGGCAGCATCCAGTCGTCCTCGCCGCTCTGCTGCGGCGGGGCGGGCGCCGGGGGCGCGGAGGTGTGCTGGAAGACCGGCGAGAGCGGCAGGCGCGGCGCCGACGGCGGACCGTCCTGCTGGTACGGCGAGGGCGGCCCCTGCTGGTACGGCGGCGGGGGCGGCGGGCCCTGCTGGTAGTCGGGACGCGCGTAGTCCTGCCCGGGGCGCGACGGGGCCGACGTACCCGGGGACGCGCCGTGCGGCGCCGACTGGTCCGGGGACAGGGGCTCGGCGGGCCGGTTGAGCTGCGAGGGGCGCGAACTCTGGTAATCGAACGGCTCGGGCGGCCTGGGCTGCTGCGCCTGGAAACCGGGCGGCAGGTTCAGCCCGGAGACCGGACCGCCGGAACCGCCGGGCGGGCCGAAGCCCCCGGAGCCACCAGGACCACCGGGGCCGCCGCCGGGACTGTGGTGCGGGGCCAGCGGGGTGTACGACGTCGCCGTGTTCGTCAGGAAGTTCCAGCGGCACTCCTCGCAGAACGGAGCCATCGGCTCCCGAGGCGTACGGCACTGCGGGCACAGCTCCGCCTGCGCGGTGGCGTCGGGCCCGCTCGGCGGATAGCCGTAGCCGGGCGCGGGGGGCGGCGGGGGAGGGGGCGGCGGTACGGCGCCCGTCGGGGCGCCGGGGCCGGCCATGCGATGGCCGCAGACCTCGCACCAGTCCTCGGAACCCGACTGGTGTCCGTTCGGGCAGGTCGGCATGTCGGCGCCTCCTCCTCTCGTCCGGCCCGTGGGCCGCTCGCTCATCGGGCCCGCGGGCCGCTCTCGTGTCCGGCCCCTGGGCCGTGGTCGATGGTTACTTCTTGACGCGAACGGTCTTGGTGGAGCGCGTTTCGAGGGTCATCTCGTCCGCATCCGCGACTTTCGCCTTCAGTCGCACAGTACCTGTCGCCGCATCGACCACGTCCACCACCTTCGAAAGCAATTTCGCCGTATCGGCGTTTCCCGAGGACGCGGCGAGTTGCACGGCCCGCCCCAGCTTGGCCGTCGCACCGTCGAAATCACCCGACTTGCGGGCATCCAGCCCCTGTTGGATGACCTGCGCCAACTCGGCCTGGCCCGTGTAGTGGGCGACCTGGGGGTTGATCGAGGTGGAGGCCGCCATGTCGTCCGTCCACACCGCCCGTACCAGCCCCTGGGACAGCACCTCGGGGGTACCGCCGCCCGGCGCGGGCAGGATCAGCGAGACCCGCGCGGCCAGCATCTCCTGGCCGATGCCCGCCTCCGGGACCCGTACGCACACGTGGTAGTCACGGGACTCGTCGCCCCAGGACCCGGTCGGATAGTCCCCGGCCCGCGGCCCCGACTCGGTGCGCCGGCCGGTCAGTTCCTCGACCGTCGGCGCCACCTGCTTGACGAAGAGGATCTCCACACCGACGGGGGTCCAGAGCCGCAGCGCGACATCCGCGACCTCTTTGCCCATCGCGTTCTCCATCATCCGCGTGAAGTCCGCGGCCAGCCCCGACGGATCCGCCACGATGTCGGCCGTACCGAGCAGCGCGGAGGCGATCGCGGTGACCTCCTTCACCTCCCAGTCCGTACCGACACCCCTCGCGTCACAGGTGAAACGGCCCGCACAGCTCTCCAGCGCGGCCCGCAGATCCTCCGGCGCCTCGTGCTCGTTGCGCCCGTCGGTGAGCAGGATGCCGTGCCGGATCGGTACGTCGGCCGAGGCGAGCAGCCGGTCGGCGAGGCGCAGCCAGGTGCCGATCGCCGTACCCCCGCCCGCGCCGAGCCTGCGCAGCGCCTCCTTGGCCGCCGCCCGGGTGCGCGCGTCGGCGACCGCCAGCCGTCCGTCGCCCGGGTAGACCTCCTTCGCCACATGCGTACCGGCGACGATCGCGAAGGCGACCCCGTCGCGCAGGGTGTCGACGGCGGCGGCCGTGGCGTCGCGCGCGTTCCGCATCTTCGTGGGCGGGTAGTCCATCGAGCCCGAGCAGTCGACCATGAGCACCACGGCCGCGTTCGGGCCGTATCCGGGGAGGGTGGCGGGCGACGAGGAGGCTCCCGCGAGCGGCACGCCACCGGTGGTCCCGCCACCCGTCGACGTGACCGTCACGATCGCGTTGACCTCGCGCCCGCCTTCCGGCAGGTAGGCGTTCTGGTACACGTCGACGGAGAACTGCGGCACGTTCGACTTGGAGAAGTTCGCCATCTGTATCGGCTCCTTGACGCTCCGCACGACGGAGACCCGTGGGAGAAGTCGGTGAGATAGATCGGTGGGACAGGTCGTGGGGAGGCGGATCGTGAGGAGACGGACCGTGAGGAGAGGGCGCGGGGCGCGTACGGCGGGTGCGGTGACGGCGCGGCGGCGCGGGGCCCCCACACCGCACTCAGGCGGATCCTGCCCCTTGCGCCGGTACGGCGAACGGCAGCACGGCCACCGTTACGTTGTCGTGGCCCCCGCCGTCGAGCGCGTGCCCGACCAGGACCTGGGCCGCGTGCAGCGGCCGGCGCGCGGCGTCGGCGGGCAGCGCCCTGGCCATCTCGTCGGCGCCCTCCGCGTAGTTCCACAGCCCGTCCGTGCAGACCACCACGACACCGGGGCGGTCCGGCTTGAACGACGCGGTGTGCGGCTCCAGTTCGTAGGCGTCCGCGCCCAGCCAGCCGGTGATCGCGTGGGCGCGCTCGTCCGCGTACGCCTCGGCCTCGCTCATCAGCCCCGCCGCGACCATCTGCGCGGCCCACGAGTCGTCCTCGGTGAGCCGGGCGGGCGGACCGCCGCGGTCGTCGGGCACCCAGTACGCCCTGCTGTCGCCGATCCACCCGATGACCAGCAGCCCGTTCGCCACGACCGCGCCGACGATCGTGCAGGCCGGGGCGTTCTGGTGGTGCTCGCGCTCCGGGGCGACCGAGGCGGCCAGCGCGTTGACGGCGTCGGCGGCGGCCACGATCGCGTCGTGCATCGCCTGCTGCGGATGCGTCCCGCGCTCCAGGGCGCCCAGCAGCGACTCGTTGGCCGACGCCGACGCGGCGGCCGACGCCTCGTCCGGGCGGGTCGCCGACGACACACCGTCGCAGACGACCGCCACCACGGCGGGCGAACCGTCCGGCAGCGCGGCCGAGGACACGGCGAACGCGTCCTCGTTACGGTGATGGCGCAGCCCGCGGTCGCTGACCGCGGCCACCGCGCACAGCTCCTGCTCCATGTGGTCGCGCTCACGCGGCTGCGCGTGACCGCAGTTCTCGCAGTAGCCGTCGGTGTCGACGCGGCCCGCGCGGCAGGCCACACAGATCTTCGTCCCTGCGGGCGGCGCCGCTACGCCCGCGGCGGACGTCCGCGGGTCGTCCGACCGGGCCGGCGGCGCGGGCGGGGACGCCGGGACCACCGGCGCGGGCTGCGCGCCGGGCGGGCGGGCGGGCGCGGGGAGTTCGAAGTCGCCCGGGTGCTCGGGCAGCCGTGACCCCGCGGAGTCCAGCCCCGGCACCTCTTCCGGCAGATGGGCCGGTACGGGGGTGCCCGTGCTGTCCACACCGGCGGCCGGGGGCCACTCCACACCGGCCGCGGGAGCGCCCGGGGCGGCGGACGCGGGGGGCGTCGCGGGGGTGACCGGAGGGCGCGGCTCCGTCTGTCCCGCGCCGTGCATGACCAGCGTGGGGTGATCGTCCGGGTGCTGCCGGGCAGCCGACAGGTCGTAGCCGCACCCGCCGCAGAACAGGTCGCCGGACTCCAGCGGCTCCTCGCAGCTCGGGCAGGTCGGCAGGTCGGCCGACCGGTGCATCTGGGACATCAATCACACCCACGTCCGGGGGCGGAAACGGTTGGCCCGCTCCACCAGTTCGATCCTCTCCTCGCCGCGCTGAGCGAGCCGGGCGAGTACCCGGTACGAGCGTTCCAGTCCAAGACGCAGACCGCGCTCGTCCAGTTCGCTGCCGAGCAGCACGCCCTGGACCGGGCGTGACCCCGGACTACCGGAGAGTACCCAGTCCAGAGCGGTGCCCAGTACCTCCGTCGACAACTGCTCCCGCCGTACGGCGTCCAGATCGAACTGCTGGAGCGCGGAGACCTGCTGCGCCGCCGCCGTCAGATCGTCGATCAGCGCCGGCTCCGTACCGGAGCCCTGTCCGTACGCCGGGCCCGCGCCGGGGCCGGGGGCGCCGGCCGGGGCGGGCGCCGGGACCCCGCGCTGGCGCAGCCGCGCCCGTACGGCCGCGACCCGCGCCGCCGTGTAGTGGATCGACACCTCCGGCACCGACTCCAGCGTCCGTACGGCGCCGGCCCGGTCCCCGGCGGCGAGCTGCACCCGGGCCAGCCCGAACGCCGAGCTGACATAGCTCGGGTCCGTCGTCCACACCAGACGGTAGTACTCGGCCGCGTTGTCCAGTTGACCGAGCACCTCCGCGCAGACGCCGAGCGCCAGCTTCGGGGCGGGCTCGCCGGGGAACGCGTCGTAGATCGCGTCGAAGGAGAGGGCCGCGACCTCGTGGTCACCGGTGGCCAGCGAGGCGATCCCCCGGTACCAGACGACCCGCCAGTCGTCGGGACGGCGCTCCTCCAGCACGTTCAGCGCCTCGGTCGCGACGGCCGGTTCGCCCATCTCCAGCCGGGCGCGCAGCTCACGCAGTCCGCGCTCCACGGAGTCGGTGGGCGCCGAGGCCAGCGCCGCGATCAGCTCGGCGGGCGCGGAGGCCATCAGCCCCGCGAGGAACCCGGCGTTCGGATCGTTCGGGTCGACGCGCGGCACCGGCAGGGCCAGCGCCGTCGCCGCCGCGGCGAGCGGCGCGAGCCGGGGCGCCCCCGGCGTCGTGTTCACCGGCACGCCGAAGGCGGTTCCCGCACCGCCGGCCGGGGCCTCGGCCCGGGGCGCGGGCAGTGCGGACAGCACGGACGGCGCGGCCGCCGGAGGGTGCGCCGGAGCCGCCGGCAGCGCGGGATCGAGTCCGCCGTACCCGGCGGCGCCCGGTCTGGCGCCCGGCGCGGGCAGCGCCGGCGGCGCGGCGGAACCCCCGACCGCGGGCCTGGTCCGCGCTCGGCCCGACGCCCCGGCGCGCCGGGCGAACAGACCGCCCTTCGGCTCCGCCCGTACCCCCAGCCGCGAGACGTCCTCCGTCAGCTCCGCGAACAGCTCCGTGTCCGTGACCCGCAGTTCGGGTCCGAACAGCGTGGACAGTGCGGGGCGCGGACGCCCCGTCTGGAGCGCGACGACCTCCCGCAGCACCCCCGTGAGCTGCTCGGCCATCTCCTGGGCCGAGGAGAACCGCTGGGCCGGATCCGGGTCCGTCGCCCGCACCAGCAGCCGGTAGAACGACTCGTACGTACGGAAGACGTCGATGTTGTCCGGGTCCGGGAGCGAGTCCGCGAACACATTGGTGTAGCCCTGGAAGTCGAACGTCAGCACCGCCAGGGTGCGCGCCACCGTGTACAGGTCGGAGGCGACCGAGGGACCGACCTCGGCGACCTCGGGGGCCTGGTAGCCCACCGTGCCGTAGATCGCCGACTCGTCGTCGTCCATCCTGCGGACCGCGCCCATGTCGATCAGCTTGAGCTGGTCCTCGGTCTGGATCGCGTTGTCGACCTTGAAGTCGCAGTACAGCAGATTCCTGCTGTGCAGGTGGCCCAGCGCCTCCAGCGCCTCGATGCCGTACGCGCACGCCTGCTCGACCGGCAGCGGATCGCGCTTGCCCGCGCCCGTACGCCGCCCGTTGGCGATCTCCTTGAGCGACTTGCCGCCCACGTACTCCATGACTATGTAGCCGTCCATGGAGCCCGTGTGCTGGTCCAGATGTTCCACGAAGTTGTAGATACGGACGATGTTGGAGTGCTCGATCTCGGCGAGGAAGCGCCGCTCGGAGATCGCCGCCTCCATGGCGTCCTGGTCACCCGTGTCCAGCAGACCCTTGAGGACCACCCAGCGGTCCGACACGGCGCGGTCGATGGCCAGATAGACCCAGCCCAGACCGCCGTGCGCCAGACACCCCACGACCTCGTACTGCCCGTGCACCACATTGCCCTCGTGGAGCTTGGGCACGAACGAGTACGGGTGTCCGCACTTCGTGCAGAACCCCTCCGTACGCCCGGGGCGGTCGCCGCGCGCCCGGCCCACCGCCGCCCCGCAGTCCGAGCGCGAGCAGTACCGCTTGCGCTCCGGCACCTCCGGGCGGTCCATCACGGCCGAGCGCGGATCGGGGCGCGGTACGTCCGGTACGGAGACCAGGCCCGCGCCCAGCCGGTTGCGCCCCGAGGAGCCGGCCGAGGAGCCGGAGCTGCGCACCGAGACCGACCGCGCCGACACCCGGCCCGACAGCGAGCGCGAGAGCCGCCCGGAGACGGAGCGCCGGGAGGTCGAGGAGCGCGAGGACGCCCGGGAGGAACGGGAGGTCGACGAACGCGAGGACTCCCCGCTGCCCGAGCCCTTCCCCGAGTCCTTCCCCCCGCCCCCGGAACCGCTGCCGCCGCGTCCGCCGCCCGCGATGCCGGTGGGCGGTGAGGCGAGCGACCCGTTGGGGGAGACGACGGGCGCCAGACCGCAGGTGTCGCAGTACAGCTCACCGCCGCCCATGTCCTCGTACGAGCCCTCGCAGCCGGGGCGCTGGCACGCCGTGTTCCCGCTCATCCGTCCGCCCGCTCTCCCGCTGTCGTTCCGCTGTTCCTCATCGGTCCGGCCGCCCTCACGCCCCGCCTCCTCGGTCGGCGGGCCCCGGCGGGCCGGGGACGAGGACGTCCGCCGCCGCCCGCTGGTAGCGCAGCACGGCCTCCTCGGCGACGCGCAGATCGCAGGGCGCGCTCCACAGCATCCGGCGCGCCGCGTCGTACCGCTCCATCAGGAGCGGGTCCTCGGCCATCCCGTGCCGGGCGACCTTCGCCTTGTACGCGTCCAGCCGGCCGCGCAGCTCGGCGCGGACCGCGAGCGGCGCCGTGACGGCGGTCAGGGAGGCGCGGGCCCGCAGCAGTTCGTCCTCGGCGTCCCGTTCCAGCGACTCCAGCAGCGGCGACAACCGGTGCCACTGGGCGTGCCTGCGGTACCCGGCGGCCGTCGTCAGCCGTTCGTGGAGCACGGTCGGCGGGCCGCTCACCGCGGGCACCTCGGACGCGGCGATCTTCGCCAGCACCTCGCCGCGGGCCGCGCGCGCCTCGGTGAGCGTACGGTCGGCCCGCGACAGCACGTCACGCAGCCGCATCAACCGCTCCTCCGAGTCCTGGCGCACCCGCAGCACCGCCTCGGTCTCGCTCCGCACCTCCTCCAGCGCACGCGCCGCCCGGTCGTAGCGCTCGGTGTCGGGCCGGCCGCCGCCCGGGGCCGAACTGCCCGGCGCGGGACGCCAGAAGGCCAGCGGATCGGAGATCACCTGGGCGCGCAGCGTGGACAGCTCATGGGTGATCGACTCCAGGTCGTCGCCCGCCGGATGCTCCCCGGGCCGTACGCCCACGGAGTGCGCCAGCGAGCGGGTGCGCTGCAACTCCGCAGAGAGCAGGTCGATCCGGGCGGGCAGCGCCGACCACACGGAGTCCGCGGCCACGACCATGTCCAGCGAGCTGGCGTACAACTCGTTCATCCGCGTGACCAGTTCGGCGAGCGTGAAGTGCTCGGAGAGCCTGGCAGGCGCGGCCAGCTCGGGCAGCGGGCGGGAGGGCCCCGCGACGGTGACCCCGCGCCCGCGCAGCGTCTCCGTCAGCTCCACCAGGTCGTCACGGCTCGGCCAGCGCCGCCGGGCCCGCGCCTCACGGGCGCCGGTCAGCGCGGCGGAGTAGCTGTCGAAGTACGACCAGAGCAGCGTGATCGCGCTCTCGGCGGTCGCCCAGCGGTCCTTGGTGACCCCGGACAGCTCGGCCCCTTCGAGGAGCCGCCGCCCCGCGTGGTCCTGGAGGGCGAGGAGCGAGCTCTCGATCGCCTCGTGCTCCGCTTCGAGGCGCGCCAGGGCACGGTCCACCTCGTCCCGGTCCATCACCGGTCCCGGTGGCCTTCCCGTCGCGTCGGGAAAGGAGCCCGTGCCGCCCATCGATCACCTCTCCGCTCCGCTGTTCCGCCGCCGTGCCGCCTGCCGCGCCGGCGGCTCTCCGATGCCCTGCCCGCTGCCGCGTCCGGTGCCGTCCCGCGTGGTGCCCGGTGCGGACCGTCAGCCGTTCCTGTACGTGGCCTCCGGCGGCGCGGTGATGCCCGGCAGCGCCGCCTTCAGCCACTTGTCGTACGCGAGCATCCAGGGGCTGTTCGCCCCACCGGCGCGATACCCGTCCAGCACCTTGTTCACCCGGGACACCAGATCCTCGTTGCCCAGCTTGGCCGCCACCCCGTAGTACTCCGGGGCCAGCGGCTTCCCGACCAGCTCGACCGCCGGGTCCTGGGCCGCCTGACCCGCCGCCAGGGCGTTGTCCGTCACCACCGCGTCGACCAGACCGAGCTGGAGCCGCACCAGACAGTCGAGCTGGTTGGGCACCGTCAGCCGGTCCTCGTCCAGCGCCGTTCCGTCATGGGCGTCCTTGAATATCGCGCCGTACGCGTTGCGCTCCAGCGCCTTGTACGCCGTCGAACCGTCGGCCGTGCAGACCCGCTTGCCGGACAGCGACGCGTTGAACCCGGTGATCGTCGAGCCCTTGGGGGCCAGCACCTGCTGACCCGTCTGGAAGTAGGCCGTGGAGAACGCGACCTGCTTGATCCGGTCGCAGGTGATCGTCATCGTCCTGACGACCAGGTCGACCGTGCCGTTGTCCAGCGCGGCGACCCGCTGGTTGGTGGGGATGGCGCGGAAGATGACGTCCTTCTCGCTGCCGAGGATGTCCTTGGCTATGGCACGGGCGAGATCGATGTCGAAGCCCTGCGGCTCCTTGGTGTCCGGGTTGAGATAGCCCCACTGGTAGCTGTTCTGGTCCACCCCGATGATCAGCTTCGGGTTCTCCCGCGCCTTGATCTTCCGGATGGACGGCCCGTCGTCGCCCGACGGCCGGACGCTGCGCTCCGGCTCCTGGCACTCCGCCGCCGTCGCCGCGGGAACGGCCGTCGCCGTCCGCTGCGGGGCGTCCTCCTGGCGCTCCGCGACGGAGTGGGACAGCGGAAGCAGGGTGAGCGACGCCGTCAGCACACAGGCGCCCGCCATCGCCGAGACGCCGCCCCAGCCGCGCAACCCGGCGAACGGCCGGGGACCGCGCGCCCCGCGGAACCGGCGGAGCCTGTCCCTGGAAACCATTCCTCCGCCTCTCACCGGTACTCCGAAAGCCTGCGGCCCACGCCCAGGATCGCGCCCAGCGCCGCCACCAGGGCGAGCACCCCCGCGCCGATCGCCAGCCCCGTCAGCGCGCCCCGGCCGTCCGAGGCGGAAGCCTTGAACTCCTTCTGCTCCTGCGCGACCGCCTCGCCCAGCGCCCGGTCGACCCGGTCGAAGGACTGCCCCGTCGAACCGCCGTCGCCGATGACCTTCTCCACCGCCGTCCCGTAGTCACCCGAACGGTCCGTCTCACTCACCGACTTGTGGCGGGGGGGCCCCGCCGCCCCCGCCCCCGGGGGGCAACCCCCGTCCCTCCGTACGGATCAGGTACAGGCCGCCCGTGCGCGGGCCCACAGCCCC
>NZ_JBHZDA010000027.1:14880-43661 GCF_042755665.1 Streptomyces sp. NPDC059142 | reverse complement strand
CCGCCGATCCCCTTCCCCCCCGCCGCCCCGTCGCCCCCCGACGGGTCCGAAACACCCCCCGCGTGGGGGCGGCCGCCCCCCGGCGCGACCGCCGAGATCGCCTCGTCCACCGGTCTGCCGCCCGCGCTGTTGTCGGCGAGCTTCCTGGCCTCGCCGAGAGCGGTACTGAGCTTGTCCATGCCCGTCGCGTAGTCCGTCTCGTACTTGTCGTTCTTGCCGTCGGCCGTCAGGACCGCGCCCCGCGCGACCAGGGTCAGATTCTCGTTCGCGCGGGCCTTCAGGGAGTTGATCCTCGCCTCGTTGAGGACCTTCAGCGACTCCTGGCCCTGCTTCTGGGCGTTGTCCAGCTCGGCGCGCGCGACGGTCTGGCCGACGGCCAGCCACAGCAGCAGCACCGCCGCCCCCGCGGTGGCCGCGAGCAGACCGTGGTTGAAGACCCGGTTCGTCCGCCGGTAGTTGCGCCGCTGCGCCCACACGAGCACCCCGAGCGCCACCACCCCGAGCGCCAGCGAGACGAACGGCCACAGCCGCGCCGCGTCGTTGTCCCGCGCGAGCCGGTCCGTCTCCGCCGCGTACAGCTTCTCGGCGGCGGGCAGCAGCTCCTTGGTCATCTGTTCGTTGGCGTACCGCAGATAGGCGCCGCCCAGCGGCAGTCCCTGCCGGTTGTTGGCGCGCGCCCGCTCCACCAGCCCGGTGTAGCGCGGCAGTCCCTCGTTGAGCGTTTTTATCTGCCGCCCGGACTCGCTGTCGCCGTCCGTGTGCGTCGCCGCCGTGATCAGCAGTCCGGACGCCGTCGCGATGTCCTCCCGGTACCGCTCCTGCACCTTTTCGGGCTCCTGGGCGCCCGCCAGGAAACCGCTCGCCGCGGCCGTGTCGGCGTCCGCCAGCGACCGGTAGATGTTCGCCGCGTCCGCGCTCAGCGGCTGACTGCGGCTCACCACGTCACCCGCGGCGGAGTGCCGGTCGCTGATCTCCCACGCCGTCACCGCCCCGAACGCCACCACCAGCAGGGCCAGCGCCGCCCCGATGATCCTCAGCCGTCCGGGCTCCGTCGTCGCCGCGGCGCGCAGCCGGTCCGTCGTCTCCCACCATGCCGCGCGTCGCGCGGGAGGCTGCGCCGCATCCGGCTCCACCGGTGGCCCCGCCGGCGCATGCCGCGGAGCCGACGGTGGCGCTGTGCGCACATTCGGCGGGTATGTCACGTGACCTCCCCCTCGGTCAAGGACGACGGCGGCCCGCCCCCTGCGGGCCGGGAGACAGCTCTCGGCCAGCAGTATGGCCGCAGGTACCGACAACTGCGCAAGAGCTGACTGGATCTTGACGCCTGAAGTGTCCGCCGCAGCCGCCCGGTCTCCCCACCATGAATACGCCGGGGCCCGGAGATCGGTTCCCCTTCACGGCAGTTCGTATGCGTTCGGATGGTTCACGGCCGGGCCACCCGGCTTCTTCCCCCGCCGCCCCTCGTACCGTCCCGGTACCCGCGGCTACTTGGCCAGGTTCGGCGGCGGCACGATCGGCGACGCCGCCAGGGACTGCGGGGACGTCGGGCTCGCCAGCGCCGAAGGGGCCGCCACACCGGCCGCCGGATCCGGCGCCGACTCCTGCTCCACCGCCGCCGGCAGCCCGCCGACGATCCGGATGCCCGCCTCGTCGAAGGCCTGCTTGATCCGCCAGCGCAGCTCGCGCTCCACCCCGACGGCCTGACCGGGCATGGTCTTCGCGGAGACCCGTACCGTCACCGAGTCCAGCAGCACCGAGTCCAGACCCAGCACCTCCACCGGACCCCACAGCCGCTCGTTCCACGGATCGTCCTTGGCGAGCTTCTCGGCGACCTGGTTGATCACCGTACGGACCCGCTCCAGGTCCTCCGACGGCTTGACCATCACATCGACGGCGGCCGTGGCCCAGCCCTGGCTGAGGTTGCCGATCCGCTTCACCTCGCCGTTGCGCACGTACCAGATCTCGCCGTTGTCGCCCCGCAGCTTTGTGACCCGCAGCCCGACCTCGATCACCTCGCCCGAGGCCACCCCCGCGTCGATGGTGTCCCCGACCCCGTACTGGTCCTCCAGGATCATGAAGACGCCGGAGAGGAAGTCGGTCACGAGGTTGCGCGCGCCGAAGCCGAGCGCCACGCCCGCGACCCCGGCCGACGCCAGCAGCGGCGCCAGATTGATGCTCAGCGCGCCGAGCATCATCAGCGCCGCCGTGCCCAGGATCAGGAACGAGGTCACCGACCGCAGCACCGACCCGATGGCCTCCGACCGCTGCCTGCGCCGCTCCGCGTTGACCAGCAGCCCGCCCAGAGCGGTCCCCTCCACCGTCTGGACGCTGCGGTTCATCCGGTCTATGAGCTTCGTCAGCGCCCGGCGGATCACATGGCGCAGCACCAGCGCGATCACCAGGATCAGCGTCATCCGCAGACCGATGCTCAGCCAGGTGGCCCAGTTCTCCTCGATCCAGCTCGCCGCGTCGGTCGCCCGGTCCGCCGCCTCGTCGAGAGTGACGGGGTCGGACGAGGAACCGGCTGCCAGCGGAGCGGACCAGGACACGACAGAAAACCTCCAGATACGGCCGACCGGATGCGCGGCGGCCGCGACAGGTGTACGGCGGTGCCGACCACACTAACGGGGCAACGTGGCCCGCCCGGCGCTCCGCGCGACGGAGAGACACTCCTCACGTAGGCCCTGTCGCGCCCCTGTACAGCCCTTGTGAGGCCCGGGGCGAGCGGCGCCTCCTCTTGGTGGCGGAAAACACTCCGAGCCCGTTACCTGGACGTGGTGGCGTTTCGACCAGGCATGAGGGGAGACTGAGAGCAGATCGTCCCGGCGCGAGCCACGTGCCGCCGGCGTACAAGGAGGCATCCGTGCCGCATGTCCTGGTCCTCAACGCGTCGTACGAGCCGCTCGGCGTCGTACCGCTCCGCCGCGCGCTCGTCCTCGTTCTGGAGAACAAGGCCCTCTGCCTAGAGGAATCCGGCGCCTATATGCACAGCGAGACCCGCGTCATCCCCGCCCCCAGCGTCGTACGGCTCAAGCGCTTCGTACGCGTCCCCTACCGGGGGCCCGTCCCGCTCACCCGCCGTGCGCTCTTCGCCCGCGACGGCGGACGCTGCATGTACTGCGGAGGCGTCGCCACCAGCGTCGACCACGTCATCCCCCGCAGCCGCGGCGGACAGCACGTGTGGGACAACGTGGTCGCCGCCTGCCGCCGCTGCAACCACGTCAAAGCAGACCGCCACCTGCGAGAACTCGGCTGGCGCCTCAACCACCAGCCCGCCCCGCCCTCCGGCCTCGCCTGGCGCATCATCGGCACCGGCCACCGGGACCCGCGCTGGATGCCCTATCTGCAACCGTACGGAGCGGAGGACGCGGTGGCCCGCATCGATTCCTTTCTTGTCTGAGGGCTCGGTCCGCCTCCGGGGCGCCCGGTCCTGAGGCGGACCGCGGCTCACAGGCGGAGGTCTACGAGAGGCCCCGGGGGAGCACCTCGTAGACCTCCACCTCGAACAGCGAGTATCCGAAGCGTGTGGCCCGTGTCCCGCCCTGGACGCGGATGTGGCGCGTGTCCTTCGCGTCCAGGCCGACCGCCTCCCGGCCGCCCCTGCCGTCCTCGACCGTGGCCGCCGTGCGCCAGGTGCGGCCGTCCTGGGAGACCTGGATCCGGTAGCTGCCCGCGTACGCCTCCTGCCAGTGCAGGACCACGCGGCCGACGTGGGCCGGGCGGGCCAGGCGCAGTTGGAGCCAGGCGTCGTTCTGTACGGGGGAGGACCAGCGGGTCGTCGGGTCGCCGTCCACCGCGCCCGAGGCGGGGAAGTCGGGAGTCTCGTCGCCCGAGGAGGTCGCGGTGGACGTGCGCGCCAGGTCCGGGCCGCCGGTGGCGGGGGAGGCGCGTACCGTCAGGGTGCGTTCCTGGCCCGCGAAGGTGAGCGGCACCTCGTAGGTGCCCGCCGGGGTGCCCTTCGGGACGCTGACCTCCAGGGGGACGGTCGTACGGGAGCCGCGCGGCACCGTCGTCTCCTTCGGGGCCTTCACCCGGATGCCGGAGGGCGCCTTCGCCTTGAGCGCGCTTCTCACCGTGCCGGGCCGCAGCGCCGTCAGCCGGGCCTCCACCCGCTCGGGGGCCCCGCCGATCTGCGCGTCCGTCTCGCCGCGCGCCAGCGCCAGACCGGCGCGCGGCCCGTCCGCGAACCAGGGGGCGAAGGCGATCGCGGACGGCGGTCCGCCCGCGTGGGGGCCGCCGGGCCAGACGAGCCGTACCGCGTCCACCCGGAGCCCCTTCAGCGCCGGGCCGCCGCTCTCCGTCCAGCCGCTCGGGGACAGCGGCCCCAGGGCGCGCCAGCCACGGCCCGGCACATGCGCCTCGACGGTCGCGCCCCTTCCGGTGCCCGGCGTGGTCATCGTGTGCAGCGCCTCGACGGGCCGGGGCCGCCCCACGCCGACCGTGTACGTGCGTCTGCCGTCCCCGGTGGTGTCCTCCGTGACCGCCCGGCCCCGTGCACGGTCCGCGCCCGTCCAGGCCGACGCCTCCCTGGCCGCCTTGTCCAGGAAGGCGTCCAGTACGCCCTTGCCGACGGTCGCCGTGCCCGCCCGCGCCGACGCGCGCAGCGGCGCCAGCCGTACCGAGGCCCGCCAGGCGCCCGCGCCGTCGCCGCGGTCCTGGGCGGTCAGCATGTCCACGGCCAGTTCGCCCGCCTCGCCGTACCGGGCGAGCTGGCCGAGCCAGGGCCGTACCTCGTCCACCAGCAGCCCACCGGCCGTGCCGGAGAGCCGATCCCCGGCCTCGCGCATCGCGGTGAACGCGTCCCGCAGCGCGGTCGCCGCCGCCGCGCGGGCCTTTGCGTCCGTGGTCGTACGGGAGTCCAGGAACGCGGTCAGGACCGGCCGCAGATACGCGGACTCCGACGGGCTGAGGACGGAAGAGGCGCCGTTGCCCGCCAGGACGGCCAGCGCCTCACGGGCCCGGTCGTCGCCGCCCGCGAGGTCCGCCACGGCGGCCCGCCAGGACTCCTGGGGATGGTAGCCGCGCGGGTTCCACGCGTAGTCGGCCGCCGTGAACAGCGGGATACGGGACGCCGACGCCTGCTCCATCGCGTTGGCCAGCAGCGCGGCGGACCCGGCGGCGACCGCGGGCTCCCGGCCGGTGTACGGGCCGAGGAAGAGCCGGTCCTGCGCGTAGTCGTTGACCGGATAGTTGTCCAGGGTGACCATCGGGTGCTTGAAGGCGGCCCGCGCGGTCCTCAGCTCACGGCCGGTGATCGTACGGGGGACGACTCCGACACCCGTCCACGCCACCTGGACGGAGGGGGCGAGCGCCCCGGCCAGCGCCGTGCGGTAGGCCGTCGCACCGTCCTGGTAGTACTCGGTCGGCATCACCGTGAGCGGTTCGGAGCCCGGGTGGAGGCGCTCCAGCCGGGCGGCCACCGCGTTCGCCACCCGGGCCTGCGCCCTGGCCGCCGCCCCGGGACCGCGGCCGAACGTCGCCGCGTCGGCGCGGCAGTGCCACTCGCTGTAGCTGACGTCCTGGAACTGGAGCTGGAAGGCGCGTACCCCCAGCGCCCACATCGCGTCGATCTTGCGGTTCAGCGCCCCGAGGTCCCGCTCCGAGGCCGTGCAGAGCGACTGGCCGGGGGAGACGGCCCAGGCGAGCGTGACATGGCCCTGCCGGGCGCGTTCGGCCAGCTCACGGAAGCGGGCGCGCTCCGCCTCGGGATAGGGCTCGCGCCAGCGCGCCTGGCGGTACGGGTCGTCGCCGGGCGCGTACAGGTAGCGGTTCTGCTTGGTGCGCGCCATGAAGTCGAGCTGCGCGAGCCGCCGCGCGTGGCTCCAGGGGCGCCCGTAGAACCCCTCGGCCGTACCGCGCACCGCCGTGCCCGGCCAGTCCCGTACGAGGACTCCCGGGACGGCGGGCCGCCCGTCGCCCGGGGCCCTGGTGATGAGCTGGCGCAAAGTCTGGGCGGAGTGGAAGAGGCCGTCGCCGCCGATGCCGTCCAGGGCGACGGTGCCCCGGCCCCCGACGGTGCCCACCGCGAGCCGGTAGCCGCCGGACGGGATCGTGGCCTGCTCCGGGGCGCGCAGCGCGTCGAGCGCGGCGCGGGCGCCCGCGCCGCCCGCGAGGACGACAGCACCCTTCCCGGGGACGCCGCCGGACGCCGGCACGGTGCGTACGGCGCGGACCCCGGCGGAGCGCAGCACCGCGGCCAGCTCCCGGACCGCGTACGGGTCGGCTCCCGCGCCCGCGACGACCGTGGTCCCGTCCCCGAGGGCGACGGGTCGGCCGGCGGCCCGGATCGTCTGCGGGCGGGGCCAGACGGCGGGTAACGCCTGCTGCCTCACCCGTTCGGATGAGGAGGCCACGGAGGGCGCCGGCTCCTTCGGGGTGGCCGACGCGCTCGGCGCGGTGCCGACCAGACCGCCGATCACGGCGACGGCCACGGCGGTCGCGGTTCCCCTCGCGGTTCCCCTCCTGAGCCCGAACCGCATGCCTGGCTTCCCTCCTGCTGCTCCTCGGTACCGCCGGTACCGCTGCCCGGCCCCGGCGAGGTCATCTCCCCAGGCGGACCGCCCGGCAACCACCGCGCGGGCCTCCGGTTCCGGCGGCGGCGACCTCACCCTCCGCCTGTGAGGGTGTCACCGCGCGCGGCCGTTGTGTCGCATTTGCCCGTTGTGGTAATCATGACCGACGCGGCGCGCGGTCCTGAGCGACCTCGGCGGGGAATACGGCCGGTCCGGCCGGTGAGTTCGGGGAACAGAACGTGACTCAACACACGTTTACGGGGGGTGGACGTCTGCGCCCTCGTCCGCTGGGTAGGGCTGCGGTGTCCTGTTCTCCCATCCTCTGGAGGCGCCGTCATGGCCGCATCCGCACAGCTCCTGCTCTCCGCCCTCTCCAAACAGACCGAGCCCGCGCCTCTGACCAGCGAGCCTCCCCTCGCCGCCGTCTTCGCGGGCCCCCTCACCAGCGAGCCCCCGCTCGCCGACGCGGCCCCTCTCACCAGCGAACCTCCTCTCGCCGACACCGCCCCCCTGACCAGCGAACCGACCGCGCCCGGCACCGCCGGCGGTACGGAGTCCCCAGGGGTATGACCTTCTGAACAGGAGTCCGTATGGGCTTGGCCAGGCTCGCCGAGCTGCACGGTGTCGCCACCGGGTACGCACCCTCACCGGGCACCGACGACCCGGTGCCGGACGACACGGTCGTCGCCGTGCTCGCCGCCCTGGGGGTCGACGCGTCCACGCCCGCGGCGGTGAGCGCCGCGCTGAGCCGCGCCGAGTCCGCCGCCGCGAGCCGTCTGCTGCCGCCCACACTGGTGCTCTGGAGCCCGTCCGACCCCGCCGCACCGGCCGGAGCGGAAGCTGCCCGCGCCCCGGAGGCCGTCGACCGGCCGCTCCCGGCCGCCCTGACCGCGCTCCCGGCGGGCTCGTCGCTCCGCGTGGAGGTCGAGTACTGGCAGAGCGTGCGGGGCGAGACGGTCGAGCTGCCCTGCGTGGCCCCCGTACCCGCCGCCCGCGTCCCCGCCACCCCCTCCGCGTGGTCCCGGCTGCCGCTCGGCGTCCACCGGCTCCGCGTCGAGGCCCCCGACGGCCGTACGGAACAGGCCGTCCTCGTCGTCGCGCCCGAACGGCTGCCGCAGCCCCCCGCGCGTACGCACGGCTTCCTGGTCCAGCTCTACTCGCTCCTCTCCGCCCGCTCCTGGGGCATGGGAGACCTCGGCGACCTCGCCGAACTCGCCACCTGGTCGGGCCGCTCCCTCGGCGCCGGATTCGTCCAGATCAACCCGCTGCACGCCGCCGTGCCCGGCGCGCCCACCGACCCCTCCCCGTACCGCCCCTCCTCGCGCCGCTTCCCCGACCCGGTCCATCTGCGGATCGAGGCCGTACCGGAGTACGCGTACGTGAGCGGCCCGGACCGCGAGCGGCTGGACGCGCTGGCGGAGAAGGCCGCGGCGCTGCGCGAGGCCGTCCTCGGCAAGGGCCAGGGCGCCGGCGGCGAGGACGGCGGGTACGGCGAGCTGATCGACCGCGACGCCGTGTGGGAGCTGAAGCGCGCCGCCCTGGAGATCCTGGACCGCGTGCCCCTCGGCCCCGGCCGCCACGCCGACTACTGCGACTTCCTCGCGGCCCAGGGCCGCGCCCTGGAGGACCACGCCACCTGGTGCGCCCTCGCCGAGGTGCACGGCTCCCGGTGGCGCGACTGGCCCGAGGAGCTGCGCGACCCGCGCTCCGCCGAGACCTCCGCCGCGCGGGCCCGGTTGCTCGACCGCATCGACTTCCACTGCCGCCTCGCCTGGCTCACGGACGGACAGCTCGCCGACGCCTCACGGGCCGCCCGCGACGCCGCAATGGCCGTCGGGATCGTCCACGACCTCGCCGTCGGCGTCCACCCGGACGGCGCCGACGCCTGGGCGCAGCAGGACGCCTTCGCCGACGGCATCTCCGTCGGCGCCCCGCCGGACGCCTTCAACGCGCTCGGCCAGGACTGGGGGCTGCCCCCGTGGCGCCCCGACGTCCTGGCCGCCTCCGGCTACGCCCCGTACCGCGGACTGCTCCAGGGCCTGCTCCGGCATGCCGGGGCGCTGCGGATCGACCATGTCATGGGGCTGTTCCGGCTCTGGTGGGTGCCGCGGGGACAGCCGCCCACGCACGGCACGTACGTGCGCTACGACGCCGAGGCGATGCTCGCCGTCCTCGCCCTGGAGGCGCACCGCAGCGGCGCCGTGGTCATAGGGGAGGACCTGGGCACCGTCGAGCCCGGCGTGCGCGAGGCGCTGGAGCGGCACGGGGTGCTCGGCACGTCCGTGCTCTGGTTCGAGCGCGACTGGGCCGGTACGGGGCAGCCGCTGCCGCCCGAGCGCTGGCGCGAGGGGTGCGTGGCCACCGCCACCACCCATGACCTGCCGTCCACGGCGGCGCGGCTCACCGGCGAGCACGTGGAGCTGCGCCACCGCCTCGGTCTGCTCACCCGTCCGCTGGAGCAGGAGCAGTCCGAGGACCACGCGGAGGTCGCCGAATGGCTCGGCTGCCTCACCCGGCTCGGACTGCTGCCCGGCGGCGACGGCGACGAGGAGGAGGCCGTCCGCGCCGTCTACCGCTTCCTGCTGAGAACCCCGGCGCGGATGGTCGGCGTCTGGCTGCCGGACGCGGTGGGCGACCGCCGCCCGCAGAACCTGCCGGGCACCTGGGACCAGTACCCCAACTGGCGGCTGCCCGTCGCGGACGCGCGGGGCCGCCCGATGGCGCTGGAGGACCTGGCCGCCTCGCCGCGTCTGCACCGGCTGGCGGAGGTGCTGCGGCACGGCTGACCCCCGCGCGCGGCGGGCGCGCCGTGCGGTACGGCACCCCGCCCGCGCGGGGCTCCGGGGCGTTCGCTACGTTTGCACCGTGGACAAGAAGAACACTCTGCGCGCCGGCGCCCTGGCAGCCGGTACGACGCTGATGATGCTGCTCATGACGTCCCCGGCCCTCGCGCTCACGCGCGACGACGGCGACGACCCCGGCCAGGGCCTGAGTGTGGTCGAGACCCTCGGCCTCTTCGTGGTCGCCCCGCTGGTGATCTTCGGTGTCATCACCGGTCTGGTCATGGTCCTCGACAAGTCCCGCAAGCAGCACGTCTGACGCTTCCGCCTCCGAAGGCGTCGCCCGCACCACGACCGGTGTCCGGGCGGCGCCTTCGCGCGTCCCGGGACCTTGAGGCCCCGGGCCCCGAGGTCCCGGGACGGGACGCCCGGCCTCCGACGGCCGGGCCCCGACGCCCCTGACGCGAGCTACTCGGGCAGCCGCCAGACCTGGTTCTCGGAGCCGTGGCAGTCGAAGAGGATGAGCGGCGTGCCGTTCTCCGTGACCCCGTCGGTCAGGTCCAGGCACCGGCCGGAACCCAGGTTCCTGAGCGTCCCGTCACCCTGGCTCTCCCACTGCTGCGCCGCGCTCCCGTTGCAGTCCCACAGCCGTATGGGCGTGTTGTTCTCCGTACCGCTCCACTCCACGTCCATGCACTTGCCCAGTGCCTGGAGCGAGCCCCCTTCGACCACCTTCCAGCGCTGGGCGTCGGTGTCGTTGCAGGTCCACAGTTGCAGTACGGCGCCGTTCTCCGTGTCGGAGTTGGCGACATGGAGACACTTGGACGCCATTCCGGTCACCGCGCCCTCCGGATCGGCGGGCTTCTCCGGTGTGAGCTCGACCGGGGACGGGGCCGCGCTGGTCGGCGTCGGGCCTGCCAGGTCGGTGGAGTCGCTCTCGCCCCAGTTGGGCTGGACCACGAGCAGGACCGCCCCGACGACCGCCACGACCGTGGCCACGCCCGCCGACACCAGGGCGGCCCGCCGCCCGGCGGGGGCGGCGGGCGGCGCGGGGGCGGGCGGCTGCGGGGCTATGAGCGTCCGGGGAGCGGCGGCGACCGTCAGCGCCTCGTGCGGGTCGGAGCCCGGAGCGCCGCTCGGGCCGAGGCCCTCGGCGCCGCCGTCCACGACCGTCGGGGTGGCGCTCTGCGGGTCGCTGACGAGCTGCCGGTAGACGGGGTCGTCGGTCAGCGCGGTGCGCACGTCGCACCGCCGGATGATCTCCGCCGGGTCGGGCCGCCGCGCGGGGTCCACCGCGACACACGCGGTGATCAGCTCCGCGAGCACCGGATCGACGCCGTCGAGGTCGATCTCCCCGTGGAGGGTGCGGTAGACCACTCCGGCCGCGTTCTCCCCGAAGGGGCCGCGCCCGGTGGCCACGTACGCCAGGGTGGCCCCGAGGGCGAACACGTCCGCCGCGGGACCGACCGAGTTGTCGGCCATCACCTCGGGCGCGGTGTACCCGAGGCTGCCCACCGTCTGCCCGAGCTGGGTCAGCGCGGTCTGGTCCGCCGTACGGGCGATGCCGAAGTCGATCAGACGGGGGCCGTCGGCCGACAGGATGATGTTCTGCGGCTTCAGGTCGCGGTGGCTGACCCCGCGCGCGTGCACGTCCGCCAGCGCCTCGGCGAGAGCGGCGAGCAGCAGCAGACAGAACCGGTCCGGCAGCCCGCCCGGCCGCTGCGACTGCACGGCCGCGCCGAGTGTGGGCCCCGGCACGTACTCCGTCGCCAGCCAGTAGGGGCGCGCGTCGACCTCGCAGTCGACCAGCGCGGCCGTGTACGCGCTGCGCACCCGCCCCACGGTCTCCACCTCACGGCGGAACCGGGCCAGTACGTCGGCGGACTCGGCGAAGTCGTCCCTGACCACCTTCAGCGCGAGCAGTCGGCCCCCCGGTGAACGGCCGAGGTAGACCTGCCCCATGCCCCCGGCGCCGATACGTCCGAGAACCGTGTGGGGGCCGAGCTTGGTGGGGTCGGTGGTACGCAGCTTTTTCACGGCGGGATCATCTCGCATATCCGGCCCGGGAGTTGAACTGGGTAGCCGCTGGGGCCGGCTGCGGCCCGCGACGCCCGCCGGGACCGGGCCGCCTCCGGGCCGTCGTCGCCGGGAAAACACCGATCCGCCCCTCACGTCCACGCCACCGGCCGCGCCCGGGGCGTCGGTGGCATCGTGGAGTGGGAGCGGCGGTCGATCGGTGCGGTGCGGTGCAGTGCGGTGCGGGTCGGTCCGGGTCGGTGCGGTCCGGTGCGGTCCGGTCGGGTCAGACGATCTGCGGCACGGCGCCGGCGATCTCGTCGTCCCAGTTGGTGACGATCGGCTTCTCGACCACGGCCGCCTCGGGGAGCTTCAGCGAGACGGGGTTCTCGTCGTCCTCGGAGGTGGCGACGATGACCTCCTCGAACTCCACACCGGCGTCGCCCTTGGTGGTCTTGGGGTTGATACCGGCGTAGGCGACGGTGGAGCCGGTGAGCTTGATCGCGTCTTCGCCGCCCTGTCCGACCGGGGAGGCGACCCCTTCCCGCTTCGAGCCGAAGGACACGCTGGGGGTGTTGGGGTCGAGGTAGCAGGTGATGCCGGACTTGGCGGAGACGGTGACGAGGTAGTAACCGCCGGCCTGGGTCTCCGAGGTGACCTTGAAGTTCAGGTCGTTGGTGCCGCAGGACTGCCCGTAGCCGTCCTTGCCGCTCTCGCCGGAGCCCGCCGCCGAGCCGGTGGAGCCGGAGTCCTCGGAACCGGAGTCCTTCGAGCCGGAGCCGGCGTCCGAGGCCGAGTCCGAGCCGGAGTCCGAGCCGCCGGTGGAGCTCTCACCGGCGCTGCCGGCGGTGGCGGACTCCGTGGCGGAAGAGGTCGCACCGGCGGCGGCGCCGTCCTCCTCGGGGCCGCACGCGGTGGTCGTGGCGGCGAGGGCCGTCACGGCGGCCGCGGCGAGGACGAGGCGGGTGGAACGGGCGGCGAGACGCGAGCGCATCTTGAATCTCCAGCGGCTGTCGGTTGCGGTGTTCCCTGCTGACACCGACGACATTAGGGCTGGGTCGATCCTCAAACGATCCCGTGGATGTCCGGGTTCTGTCTCAGCGATCCGGTTCCTTCAAGACGCGTCGAATTTCGCCAATCCCCAGCTCAGGGGCGCCCGGTGACCACCCGTGGGCGGTCACCGGGCCCGGACCACAGCCCCGGCGGCAGCCGGTTACGCGGCTCCGGCCGCCTCGTCCGCCGCCTGGGCCCGCAGCGCGCGTTCCACGCCCGAGCGGGACTCCGAGATCAGTCGGCGCAGCGCCGCGTTCGGGCCCGCCGAGGCGAGCCACGCGTCCGTCGCGTCCAGGGTCTCCTGGGAAACTTGGATCGCCGGGTAGAGCCCGATCGCGATCTGCTGGGCCATCTCGTGCGAGCGCGACTCCCAGACGTCGGCCACCGCGGCGAAGTACTTCTCCGCGTACGGCGCCAGCAGCTCGCGCTGGTCGGTCTGGACGAAGCCGCCGATCACCGCCTCCTGGAGGGAGTTCGGCAGCTTGTCGCTCTCCACCACCGACGCCCACGCCTCCGCCTTGGCCTCGGCCAGCGGCCGGGCCGAGCGGGCGGCGGCCGCGTGGCGTTCACCGGCCGCGGTGCGGTCGCGCTCGTACTCCGCCGCGATCTCCTCCTCGTCGTGGAGTCCGACCGCCGCCAGCCGCTGCACGAACGCCCAGCGCAGCTCGGTGTCGACGGCCAGGCCCTCGACCGACTCCGTACCGTCCAGCAGGCCCTGCAACAGGTCGAGCTGGTGCGGTGTACGGGCGGTCGCCGCGAACGCCCGCGCCCACGCGAGCTGGTGGTCGCTGCCCGGCTCCGCCGCCCTGAGGTGCGCCAGCGTCGCCTCCGTCCACTGCGCCAGCCCCGCCTCGCGCCACGCGGGCGCCGCGTACAGGTCCAGCGCCAGCTTCACCTGACGGTGCAGCGACTGGACGACGCCGATGTCCGACTCCTTCGCCACACCGGACAGCACCAGCGCCAGGTAGTCGCGGGCCGCCAGCTCGCCGTCGCGCGTCATGTCCCACGCCGACGCCCAGCACAGCGCGCGCGGCAGCGACTGCGTGAAGTCCCCGAGGTGCTCGGTGACCACGCGCAGCGACTCCTCGTCGAGCCGGACCTTCGCGTACGACAGGTCGTCGTCGTTGAGCAGGATCACCGCCGGGCGCGGGGTGTCCGCGGGGAACGGCACCTCCGTACGCTCGCCGTCGACGTCCAGCTCGATCCGGCTCGTACGGACGAGCTTGCCGTCCGCGTCGAGGTCGTAGCAGCCGACCGCGATCCGGTGCGGACGGAGTGTCCCACGCGGCGGAGCCGCATCATCGGACACAGCACCCTTGGCGCCCGCCGGGAGCGCCGGGGCCTCCTGCCGGACCACCAGCGAGGTGACGTTCCCCGCCTCGTCCAGCTCGATCTCCGGGCGCAGGATGTTGATGCCGGCCGTCTCCAGCCACGCCTTCGACCAGGTCTTCAGATCACGCCCGGAGGTCTCCTCCAGCGCGCCCAGCAGATCCGACAGGCGCGTGTTGCCGAAGGCGTGCGCCTTGAAGTACGCCTGCACGCCCTTGAAGAACTCGTCCTGCCCGACGTACGCGACGAGCTGCTTCAGCACGGAGGCGCCCTTGGCGTACGTGATGCCGTCGAAGTTGACGAGCACGTCGTCCAGATCGCGGATCTCCGCCATGATCGGGTGCGTGGAGGGAAGCTGGTCCTGCCGGTACGCCCACGTCTTCATGGAGTTGGCAAACGTCGTCCAGGAGTGCGGCCACCGCGAGTCCGGCGCGTACGCCTGGCAGGCGATCGACGTGTACGTGGCGAACGACTCGTTCAGCCACAGGTCGTTCCACCACTCCATGGTGACCAGGTCGCCGAACCACATGTGCGCCAGCTCGTGCAGGATCGTCTCGGCCCGCGTCTCGTACGCGGCGTCCGTGACCTTCGAGCGGAAGACGTACTGGTCGCGGATGGTCACCGCGCCCGCGTTCTCCATCGCGCCCGCGTTGAACTCCGGCACGAAGAGCTGGTCGTACTTGGCGAAGGGGTACGCGTAGTCGAACTTCTCCTGGAACCAGGCGAAGCCCTGCCGCGTGACCTCGAAGATCGCGTCCGAGTCCAGGTACTCGGCGAGCGAGGGACGGCAGTAGATGCCCAGCGGCACCGACTGCCCGTCCTTCTCGTACGAGCTGTGCACCGAGTGGTACGGGCCGGCGATCAGCGCGGTGATGTACGTCGAGATGCGCGGCGTCGGCTCGAAGACCCAGAGGTGGTCCTCGGGCTCCGGGGTCGGCGAGTTGGAGACGACCGTCCAGCCCTCGGGGGCCCTCACGGTGAACTGGAAGGTCGCCTTCAGGTCCGGCTGCTCGAAGGAGGCGAAGACGCGGCGCGCGTCCGGCACCTCGAACTGCGTGTAGAGGTACGCCTGCTCGTCGACCGGGTCGACGAAGCGGTGCAGCCCCTCGCCCGTGTTGGTGTACGCGCACTGGGCGACGACCGTCAGCTCGTTCGGACCCTCGTGCAGCTCCTTGAGCGCGATCCGCGAGTCCGCGAAGACCTCGGCGGCGTCCAGCGCGGTGCCGTTCAGCACGACCTCGTGCACCGCCGGCGCCACCAGGTCGATGAAGGTCTCCGCCCCCGCCTCCGCGCTGCGGAACCGCACGGTGGTCACGGACCGGAAGGTGCCGCCCTCCTGCGCGCCGCTGAGATCGAGATCGATCCCGTACGAGTCAACGCTGAGGAGGCGCGCGCGCTGCTGTGCCTCTTCGCGGGTCAGATTTGTGCCAGGCACCCGGTTCATCTCCTCGGTATGTGACGTGTGGAGTCATCCTTCCACGGCCGGTACGGGAGATGCTGTGGCGGAGCGGGCCGTCCCGCCCTTCCCGGGAGGTCAGGGGCGCCCGGGTGTTGATCCCGGGCGGCGCCGGGCGAACGCTTGTCCTATGCATCGAAAGGGACAGGACACCGGACGGCCCACCGACGGAAGCGGGTTACCCCCGTCCGTCCTCGCCGTCGCCGCCGCCACCTGCTGCGTCGTCACCACGGAGATGCTGCCCGTCGGGCTGCTCACCCCCCTCGGGCGGGGGCTGGGGGCGTCCGACGGCACGGCCGGGCTCGCCGTCACCCTCCCCGGGCTGGTCGCGGCGCTCGCCGCGCCCCAGCTGCCGGGCGCCGCGCGCCGCGCCGACCGGCGGACCGTGCTCCGTACGCTGCTGCTCCTGCTCGCCGCCGCCAATGTGCTCTCCGCGCTCGCGCCCGCCTTCGGGGTGCTGCTGGTGGCGCGCGCCCTGGTCGGGATCTGTGTCGGAGGCGTCTGGGCGATCGCGGCGGGGCTCGCCGGGCGGCTGGTCGGCGGCGCCTCGGTGGGGCGGGCCACCGCCGTGATCTTCAGCGGGACCGCGGTCGCGTCCGTGCTGGGGGTGCCCGCGGGGACGCTGATGGGGGGTCTCGTCGGGTGGCGCTGGGCGTTCGGCGCGATGGCGGTGCTGGCCGTCGGGTCCGCCGCGCTGCTCGCCGTGCTGCCGCCGCTGCCCGCGCGGGAGCCGGTCCGGCTGCGGGAGGTCGCGGGGCTGCTCCGGCTCCCGGGTGTACGGGCGGTCCTGGTGGCGGCCGGGCTGCTGGTCACCGGGCACTTCGCCGCGTACACCTATGTGCGCCCGGCCCTGGAGCGGGTGGAGGGGATCGGCCCCGGGCCGGTCAGCGGGCTGCTGCTGGGGTACGGGGCCGCCGCGCTCGCCGGCACCTTCCTGGCGGGCGCGGTCGCCGTCCGCGCCCCGCGCGGGGCGCTGCTCGGACTCGCGGCGCTGCTGGCCACGACGGTCCTGCTGACCGTCCCCGCGGGCGGTTCCCCGGCCGGCGCCGTGGCGCTGCTGCTGGTGTGGGGCGTGGCGTACGGCGGGGTGCCGGTCAGCGCCCAGAGCTGGCTGATGACGGTGGTCCGGGGCCACCGGGAGGCGGGCTCCGCCCTCTTCACCGGGGTCTTCAACGCGGCCATCGCCCTGGGCGCGCTCCTCGGCGGGCGGGCCGTGGACCGGCACGAGGTCGCCGGGGCGTTCGGGCTCGGCGGGGCGCTGGCCGCGCTCGCCGTCGCGCTGGGCACGGGGATGACGGCGGGGCGGGTGCCCCGTACCACCGGCCACTGAGCCCGGGGGTACGGGGCGCCCGCCCCGCCGTGTACGTCCTCGCGGCCTGCGTCAGGCCGTCAGCTCGGCCGCCACCAGCTCCGCGATCTGGACGGCGTTCAGCGCGGCGCCCTTGCGCAGGTTGTCGCCGGAGAGGAACAGCGCGAGACCGTTCTCCGCCGTCTCGTCGGCGCGGATACGGCCGACGTACGACACGTCCTTGCCCGCAGCCTGGAGCGGCGTCGGGATCTCGGACAGCTCCACGCCCGGCGCGTCCTTCAGCAGCTCGTAGGCGCGCTCCACGCTCAGCGGACGGGCGAAGCGGGCGTTGACCTGGAGGGAGTGGCCGGAGAAGACCGGTACGCGGACACAGGTCCCGGAGACCTTCAGCTCGGGGATCTCCAGGATCTTGCGGGACTCGTTGCGGAGCTTCTGCTCCTCGTCGGTCTCGAAGGAGCCGTCGTCCACGATGCCGCCCGCGAGCGGCACCACGTTGAAGGCGATGGGGCGCTGGTAGACGGCGGGCTCGGGGAAGTCCACGGCCCCGCCGTCGTGCGTCAGCCGGTCCGCCTCGGCGACGACCTTCTGCGCCTGGCCGTGCAGCTCGGCGACCCCGGCGAGCCCCGAGCCGGACACGGCCTGGTACGTCGTGGCGATCAGCGCGGTCAGCCCGGCCTCGTCGTGCAGCGGGCGCAGCACGGGCATGGCGGCCATCGTGGTGCAGTTCGGGTTGGCGATGATGCCCTTGGGGCGGTCCGCGATCGCGTGCGGGTTGACCTCGGAGACGACCAGCGGGACCTCGGGGTCGCGGCGCCAGGCGGAGGAGTTGTCGATCACGACGGCGCCCTGTCCCGCGACCTTCTCGGCGAGCGCCCTGGAGGTGGCGCCACCGGCCGAGAAGAGCACGATGTCGAGCCCGGAGTAGTCGGCCCCGGCCGCGTCCTCGACCGTGACCTGAGCGGATCCCCACGCGATGGTGGAGCCCGCGGAACGGGCGGACGCGAACAGCCGCAGCTCTGTGACCGGGAAGTTCCGTTCGGCCAGGATGCTGCGCATGACCGTGCCGACCTGACCGGTGGCTCCGACGATTCCGACCTTCACTGGGGCTCCTTCACTCGCGACTGTCCCGGGAACGCGTTCTCTCATGATGCGTATGTCCACGGGCGGTTTGTCCAATCCATTGTCCGAGGAGCGGGACACGGACCGCCCGGGGCGCGGGACCACGCGAAGGGCGGGCGCCCGTTCGGACGCCCGCCCCTCACCGTCGGTGACGCGGGGTTACGGTGTGACGCTCTCGATGATCACGCTGCCGGTGCCCGCGGCCGTACCGCGCGCGTTCAGCAGCTTGACCTCGCCGAAGAACTGCCGGCCCGCGGGGGCCGCGCTCTTCACCAGGACGTCCGCCGAGACCTGCGCCGAGGCGCCGGTCGCGAGCTTCACCGGCTTCGAGGTGTCGGCCGTGACCGAGCCCAGGGACGCCGAGTAGTAGACGTCGCGGTAGTCGTACGCCGTGGTCCCTGCCGGGACCGAGTAGGCGTCCACCACGATCGTGTACGTACCGGCGGCCGGGGCAGCCAGGCTCACGGACTCCTCCGAGCCCGCCGACGTGGACGCGCCGAGCCGCACGCCGTCCTTGTAGACCAGCAGGTCCAGGTCGGCGCCGTTGTCCGAGGTGCCGCCGATGGCCACGTCGAGCCGCTCGACGCCCGCGCCGAGGGTGACGGTGGTCGTCTGCTGGTCACCGTCCGAGATCGTCGGGCGGGTGACCTTCGCCGAGCCCAGCGAGCCGCCGCCGAGCGTGCCGTCGATCGCGGCGAAGCCGTTGGTGACCTTCCAGGAGACCGGCGTGGCGGTGCCGATCTTCGCGGCGGGGATCGAGGTGACGGCCGGGTCGAAGGAGGCGCCCAACAGCGTCACGTCCAGGGTGTACGGGTTGTCCAGCAGCGGCGACGTACGGCGCGACTCGACCTCGATCTCCCAGACACCCGGCGCCGGGTCCGCGTACGAGCGCACGTCGGGGCGGCAGGTGTTGGCCGGGTTCGGGTAGTTCGGGTAGCAGTAGACCGTCGAGCTGTTCTCCATCGCCACGCCGTACGGGTGCAGCGAGATGAAGCGGGTCTGGCTGTCCTTGGCGAGCCCGCCGAGCGCCACCTCCAGCGTCTTGGCGCCCTCCGGCACGGTGACGAAGTACGAGGTGGAGCTGTTGCGCTGCACCGAGTCCTTCGCGGTGACGGTGTACGCGGGCTTCGAGGAGCCGGTCAGGTCCTTCGCGACGACGACGGTCGCGAGGATCTGCTTGTCCACGCCCTCCGTACGGCGGTCGTCGACCTCCAGGATCGCGCTGTGCACCCCGGCGGAACCGGGCCGCGCCTGCACGGTGACGGTCACCGGCTGGTTGAGCGGCAGCTTGATCCGGTCACTGCCCAGCAGCCGGAACGTACCGTCGTTGTACTTCCACTTCAGCCGGTGCTCCAGCGCGCCCTTGCCGCCCGTGGTCCGGGTGATGGTGACGTCGTAGGTCCGGCTCTTGCCGGCCTTGAGCCCGCCCTCGCGGTCGTACACGCCGGTGCCGAAGCCCGGGGTCTTCAGGAACTGGTCGAGCGCGGTGTCGACGGGGGCCTTCACGCCGTACTCGTGGGCGGCGACCGCGTGCTTGCCGGAGGCGCGCTCGATCGACTTCCACGCGTCCACGACATCGATCAGACCGGCCCCCTGCTCGTGCGCCTGGAGACCGGAGATCTTCGACGCCGTGCTGGTGAGCGCCGTGCGCAGCTTCGCCGGGGAGAGCTCGATCTTCTTCTGCTTCGCGGCGGAGATCAGCAGCGCGCTCGCGCCGGCGGCCTGCGGGGAGGCCATCGAGGTGCCCTGGAGCATCGAGTAGCCGGGCGGCAGCGCGTACCCGGCCTCGGCGACCGGGCCGCCGGGCGACCAGGTCTGGGTGGCGTTGATGGCGGCGCCGGGCGCGGTGAGGGTCGGCGTGAAACCGCCGTCCTCGCGCGGACCCCGGGCGGAGAAGGGCAGCAGCGCGTACTTCTTCGAGACGCCGGAGCCGTAGTTGGCGGCCCAGGTCTCCTTGGAGATCGACGCGGCGACCGAGATGACCTTGTCGGCCAGGGCCGGGTCGCTGATGGTGTTGGTGCCGGGGCCGTCGTTGCCCGCCGAGATGACGAGCTGGACGCCGTAGGTGTCGATGAGCCGGTTGTACAGCTCCGCGCGGGCGTTGTTGCCGTCGTTGAGCGGCGGCAGGCCGCCGATCGACATGTTGACGATGTCCACGCCGCGGTTGACGACGAGGTCGATCATGCCCTCGGTGAGCGCGACGCTGGTGCAGCCGCCGCTCCAGGTGCAGGCGCGCGAGGAGACCAGCTTCGCGCCGGGCGCCGCGCCGTTCATCTTGCCGCCGAAGAGCCCGTTGGCCGCGGTGATGCCCGCGACATGGCTGCCGTGCGAGCCCTCGATGACACCGATGCTGACGTAGTCGGAGGTCGCGCCCGCCGCGTTGTAGACGACGTCCTTGCGGATCTCGACGGTGAACGGGATGCGCTCGACCACCGGGGTGGCCGGGTCGTCCTTGCCGAAGTAGCCGATCTGGAAACCGTCCTTGTACGGCTTCATCGGCGCGTCGTCGGTGAAGTCGCCGTTGTTGTCCAGGTCGACGCGTACGGTGCCCTTCGCCGGGTCGTACAGCACGCCCCACACGTCGGTGGTGTCGCCGTCGCGGTTGAGGTCACCGGCCATGTCGCCGCCGAGGGTGGCCCGTTCGGCGAAGGTGGTGAACTTGTACGAGCCCGCCGGCGCCTTCCACGTACGGCCGGCGGCCGTGAACGACGGTCCGTCGACCGCCGCGTTCATCCGCAGCCAGGTGCCGTCACCGTCGGCGACCGGGTCCGTGGCGGTCACCCAGTCCACGACCTTGCGCTCACCGGTGGTGGTCTTCTGGAGCGCCGGGTGGCCCAGGTCGATACCGGTGTCCAGGATGCCGATGGTGACGCCGCGTCCGTCGGCCTTGGGGTGCTTCTTGACGAAGTCGACCGCGCCGGTCTCGAAGGACGGGTTGTACGGGTTCTTCGCGGGCGTCTTCCGGTCCGGGGCCGGGTACTTCTTCACGGCCGGACTCTTCGACGCCGCGGCGCCGCTCGTGGTGTCCGCGTCGGGCCTCGGGTCGTCCAGCTCGATCTCCTGCTGGAGGTCGATGCCGTGGACCGACGAGAGCTTCTGGGCCGCCTTGATCGCCGCGTCCGCCTTGGCGGTGGGCAGCGTCGCGCGGACGTAGCCGAGCTTGTCGTACGTCTTGCCGACCACGACGCCCTCGACGGCGTCCAGTTGGCCGGTGACCTGCCGGGTGGCGCCCGGCGCGGTGGCGATCATCACGGTGACGCTCTTCTCGCCGTCGGCCTTGGCCTTGGCGAGCAGATCGGCGTCGGCGGACCCCAGCTTGTCGGAGCCGGCCGACGACTTCACGGGCGCGGGGACGGCCGGGTCGTCGGCGCCCGTCGCGGCGAACGAGGGCGCGGCGCCGGTGGCCATCAGCGCGGCCACCAGGCCGGCCGCCGCCGTGACCCGGGCCATGCGTCTCGGACCGGATATGGAGCTGTCGGATTCGGAGGTCATCAGCATCCTTGTTCGATGAAAGAGACAGTCCGGATTGCGGTACCGGATGACCGCTCAGTTTTTCCTACAAGTCGGGGTTTTGTGGAGGGCTGTCAGGGGCGCGTTTGAGTCATGGCGGAGATCCGCCACCGCGTCAGATCCGCCAACGAGGAGGCGGCCGGGGGACCGACACCGGATGAACGCCCGGCGGGTGGCGGCCCAGGAACGGACACGCGGGCCCGGATCACCACCCCGTACAGGCCCTAGGCTCACGGAATGAACCAGGAGCTACGAGTGGCCGCCTACGCCGTCTGCGTCCACGAAGGACAGATCCTCCTCGCCCGGTGGGTCGCGAAGGACGGCACCAAACGCTGGACGCTGCCCGGCGGCGGCATGGACCACGGCGAGGACCCCGTCGACACCGCGGTCCGCGAGGTCGAGGAGGAGACCGGCCACACCAGCGAGATGACCACGCTCCTGGGCGTGGACTCGATCCGCCGCCGCTACCCCCGCAAGCTGGGCGCCTTCGCCGACTTCCAGGGGCTGCGCATCATCTACGAGGGACGGATCACCGGCGGCGAACTCCGCCCCGAGGAGGGCGGTTCCACCGATCTGGCCGCCTGGCACAGCCTGGACGCGCTCGCGGAGCTCGACCGCGTCGAACTCGTCGACGTGGGTGTACGGCTGTGGCGCGAGCGCCCCGCCCTCGGCCGCGTCGCCGGTCCGGACGACGGCCCGGTGGACAGCGCCCGGCCGGAGAACGGCTGAAACAGGTCAGTCCCCTGTGACCGGTCAACTCCGCCCCGGTGGCCGGGGTCCTCCCCAGGGACCGGGCCCGCTGATCAGGAGGAGTTCACATGGGGACACGTACGATCCGCACCGCCTGCACGGTGACGCTGGTGGCCGCCGCCCTCGCGGGCACCGCGCTGGTGAGCCCCGCCACGGCCGCGACCGGCACACGCGGTCCCGCGCACGGCGCCACCCAGCGCGCGATCGAGACCGCCGTCGAGGAGGGCGTCCCCGGGGCGGTGGCCGGGACCCGCGACCGGCGCGGCGTCTGGCACGGTGTCGCGGGCGTCGGCGACGTGACCACCGGTCAGAAGCGCTCGCCGGACGACCGCTTCCGCATCGGCTCCATCACCAAGACGTTCGTCGCCACCGTCCTCCTCCAGCTCCAGGCCGAAGGCCGGATCGACCTGGACGACACCGTCGCCTCCCATCTGCCCGGGGTGGTCCGGGGCAACGGCAACGACGGACACGCCATCACCGTCCGCCGGCTCCTCAACCACACCAGCGGCCTCTTCAACTACACGGCGGACCCGGAGTTCCGCGCCAAGGTCTTCAGCGAGAAGTTCCTGGAGCACCGTTACGACACCTGGACGGCACGCCAGTTGGTCGACACAGCCCTGGCGCACCGGCCCGACTTCGCCCCGGGCACCGACTGGAAGTACTCCAACACCAACTACGTACTCGCCGGGATGATCGTGGAGAAGGTGACGGGACGCCCGTACGCCGCCGAGATCGAGCGGCGCATCCTGCGTCCGCTGGGGCTGCGCGCCACCAGCGTCCCCGGCACCGCCGCCCGGCTGCCCCAGCCCTCCAGCCGCGCCTACGGCCTCCTCGCCGTCGAGCCGGCCCCCAGGGTCGAGGACGTCACGGAGCTGAACCCCTCGATCGCGGGCGCGTCCGGCGAGATGATCTCCACCACGGCCGATCTCAACACCTTCTTCACCGCGCTGTTCCAGGGGAGACTGCTGCCCGCGCGCCAGCTCGCCGAGATGCGGGACACCGTGTCGACGGAGGACGGCGGCCCCAACACGTCGGGGCCGGGCTACGGACTCGGCCTGAGGCGCCAGCCGCTCTCCTGCGACAAGGCGCTCTGGGGCCACGGCGGCGGAATCCACGGCTCCTCCTCCGTCGCGCTCGCCACGGAGGACGGCGGCCACGCGTTCGCCCTCAACTTCAACGGCGACTGGGCGGGTGACACCCGCACGGTCTACGAGGCGGAGTTCTGCGACTGAGCGGAGACGGTTCGGGGCGGGGGAGCGGTGCCACGCGCCCCCGCCCCGGGCCGCCGTCATCTCGGCAGGACGACCACCCGGGCCGCCGGATCCCGGTCGTCCGCCGCCATCAGCGCCGTACGGACCACGGTCGCCTGCTGCTCCAGCGACTCCCGCAGCTTGCGCGGCGTCAGATGGACGACGGTGATGCCCAGCAGCTCCAGATGCTCGCGCTTGCGGACCGTCGCCGACCACTGCTCGTCGTCCGAGAGATCGGGCCCGGCGTCCCGCCGCCCGCCCGGCCGCGGCGCCCGCGTGTCCAGCTCGATGGCGACCGCGCGCTCCGGCCAGTACGCGTCCACCCCGCCGAGGTGCGGCCCGCCGGGCAGCCGCAGATCGACGTTCCACACCGGCTCCGGCAGCCCGTACGAGCGCACCAGCTCGTACAGCCGCCCCTCCGCCAGACTCCGTCCCTCCGCGAGCAGGGTGTCCACCGCGTCCACCACGTGCTGCCGGGAGAGCAGCCCGGACTGGCTCAGCTCCCTGACGACCGTGGCCGGGTCGCAGTGCCCGCTGCGTACCGCCTCCGTCAGCACCTCCACCACGGAGGCGGCGTCCGACAGATGGGCCACCGCGTCGGCCACCGCCCGCGCCACGGGCGCCACCGGCCGGCCGTCGATCAGCTCGGGCAGCGGCAGCACATGCGCGCGGATCAGCCGGGCGCACCCCGTGGAGCGCAGCCGCCGGGTGCGCGGCACGAGGACATCGATCCGCTCCAGGGCGAGCAGCGGGGGAGCGGACGAGAACCCGTAGAGCGACAGCGCCGCGAGCCCCGTGACCATCACCGTGCTGTACGGGACGGTGGCGGGCGCCGGGGCCGGGGTGTCGGGGCCGGGCTGTACGGGCACCTCCCCGCTGCCCGTGGCGGTCGGCCGGCCCGCGTACAGCAGCACCGCGTGCAGCCGCTCCTCCGCGGTCGGCGGCCCGGAGTGCAACAGGAAGACCCCCGGGAGCAGTTGCTGCCAGGGGCCACCGGCCCGGCACCGCGCGGCGACCCGCCCGGCCGGTACGCCGTGCTCACGGAGCTGCGCCGAGGAGAGGACGCGGGACCGCACATCGGCGGAGAGCCCGCCGAGGGGGAAGGTGCGGGGGGAGACCGGGGTGTTGTTGTTCATGCCGGGTGTCTCCCCCCGCGAGGCGGGGGGACTAACCGCCGTGACGAATCTGTCGGCAAAACCGGACAACCTCGTACTAAAGTAAGGGTGTTCGACTGCCGATCAGACAGACCGTCTTTCACCACCGGAGCCAGTGATTCCGCAGGTGCCCGGGGCGGTGGTGAACCCCGTCGCTCAGCCCGCCGCCGCGGCGTCGCACTCCTGTCCGCGCAGCGATCGCGCCAAGTCGTCCGCCGCCTCCATGACCAGCCGGCGCAGCGCGGGCGCCGTGTTCCGGTGCGCCGCGAGCCAGGACTCGGTCGCCTCCAGCGTCGTACGGTCGTCCTGGAGCCCCGGGAAGAGCCCCCGGACCACGTACATGCCGATCTGGATCGAGCGCTCCGTCCACACCCGCTCGATCGCCTCGAAGTACTTCCCGGTGTACGGGGCCAGCAGCTCGCGCTGGCCGGGCCGGGCGAAGCCCGCGATGGTGGCCTCCACCAGCGCGTTCGACAGCGAGTCGCCCTCGACGACCTGCGCCCACGCCTGCGCCTTGACGGCGGCGGAGGGGCGGGCCGCCAGACAGCGCACCTGGTGGCGCTTGCCCGAGGCCGTGTCGTCCCGCGCCAGTTCGGCGTCGATGGCCGCCTCGTCCGCCTCCCCGTGCGCCGCCAGCGGCTCCAGGAAGGCCCAGCGCAGCTCCTGGTCGACGGTGAGCCCGTCGATCTTCGCCGTGCCCTCCAGCAGGCCGCGCAGAAGCTGGAGATCCGCCTCCGTCTCGGCGACCGAGGCGAAGAAGCGCGCCCAGGTGAGCTGGTGCTGGCTGCCCGGCTCCGCCGTCCGCAGCTCGCGCAGCGCGCCCTGCGCCAGCAGCAGCGCCCCTTCCGCGCGCCAGGCGGGCGCCGCGTAGTGGGTGAGCGCCGAGCGCGCCCACGCGTGCAGCATCTGGAGGACGCCGATGTCCGACTCGCGGCCCGCGTGCCGGAAGACCAGCCCGATGAAGTCCCGGGCGGGCATGAGCGCGTCGCGGGTGAGGTTCCACAGCGCCGACCAGCACAGGGCGCGCGCCAGCGGGTCCGTGAGATCGCCGAGGTGGTCGCGGAGGGTGTCCAGCGACCCCCCGTCGAAGCGGACCTTGCAGTACGTCAGGTCGTCGTCGTTGACGAGGACCAACTCGGGCCGCTCGGCCCCGGCGAGCTCCCCGACGACCGTACGCGGCCCGTCCACGTCCGTCTCGGCGCGCGCGTACCGCACGAGGTCGCCGGAGGGCGAGCGCCGGTAGAGCCCGACCGCCACCCGGTGCGGCCGGAGCTCGGGGTGCGAGGGGGCGGCGTCCTGCACCACGGCCAGCTCGGTGATCCGGCCCTCGGCGTCACAGGTGAGCTGGGGCGTCAGGGAGTTGACCCCGGCCGTCTCCAGCCAGGAGCGCGACCAGCCCGCCAGCTCCCGCCCGGAGGTCTCCTCCAGGACGGCGAGCAGGTCGCGCAGTCGCGTGTTGCCGTACGCGTGCCGCTTGAAGTAGCGCCGGGCGCCCTCCAGGAACGCGTCGCGGCCCACGTACGCGACGAGCTGCTTCAGCACCGAGGCGCCCTTGGCGTACGTGATCCCGTCGAAGTTCAGCTTCGCGTCCTCCAGGTCACGGATGTCGGCCGTGACGGGGTGCGTGGAGGGGAGCTGGTCGGCGCGGTAGGCCCAGGACTTGCGGTTGTTGGCGAAGGTGATCCAGCCGTTGCGGAAGCGGGTCGCCTCCACGAGCGAGAAGGACCCCATGAAGTCGGCGAAGGACTCCTTCAGCCACAGGTCGTCCCACCACGTCATCGTGACGAGGTCGCCGAACCACATGTGCGCCATCTCGTGCAGGATCACATTGGCCCGGCGCTCGTACGACGCGGAGGTCACCCGGCCGCGGAAGATGTACTCCTCGCGGAAGGTCACCAGCCCCGGGTTCTCCATCGCGCCGAGGTTGTACTCCGGCACGAACGCCTGGTCGTACTTCCCGAAGGGGTACGGGTAGTCGAAGTGGTCGTGGAAGAAGTCCAGCCCCTGCTTGGTGACGAGGAAGACGTCCTCCGCGTCGAAGTAGCGGGCCAGCCCCTTGCGGCAGAGCGCGGACAGCGGGATCTCCAGGACCGTGCCGTCCTCGAACGTGCGCCGGTAGGAGTCGGTCACCTCGTGGTACGGACCGGCCAGCACGGCCGTGATGTACGTCGAGATCGGCTTCGTCTCCGCGAACCGCCAGGTGCCGTCCGTCAGCACCCCCGCGCCGTTGCTCCGAACGGTCCAGCCCTCGGGCGCCGTCACCTCGAAGCGGTACGGCGCCTTCAGGTCGGGCTGCTCGAAGTTGGCGAAAACTCGACGGGCGTCGGCGGGCTCGTACTGCGTGTACAGGTAGACCTCGCCGTCCTCCGGGTCGACGAAGCGGTGCATGCCCTCGCCCGTACGGCTGTAGGCGCACCGCGCGTCCACCGTCAGCTCGTTCTCCGCGAGCAGGTCCTCCAGGGCGATCCGCTTGCCGTCGAAGACGGCCGCCGGGTCCAGGTCGAGCCCGTTGAGCGTCACCGAGGTCACGCCCGGCGCGATCAGATCGGCGAAGGACGACGCGCCGGGCTCCGCGCAGCGGAACCGGATCGTGGTCACGGAGCGGAAGGTCCGCGGCGCGTCCCCGTCCGCCTCACCGACCGCCGAACGCAGGTCGAGGGCCACCTCGTACCCGTCTACGGACAGCAGGTCGGCCCGCTCACGGGCCTCGTCGCGGGACAGGTTCTCACCGGGCACGGTCTCTCCTCTGTGGCTCGCTCCGTCGCGAGTCTCGCTCGTCCGAAACAGCAACGATCCTCGCACGTGCCACTGACAGCGGGAACGCGGGAACGCGGTGAGCCCGGAGAGACGGAACGCGCCGGGCCCGGGAACGTGGGAATGCCTCCGCCCGATCCCCGCGTTCCCCTCGGTGAGGTGCGTCCGTCCGCCATGAGGAGAGAAATGTCCGAGAAGACGCCTGTTGACTTCTGGTTCGACCCGCTGTGCCCCTGGGCCTGGATGACCTCGCGCTGGGTCCTCGAAGTGGAGAAGGTCCGCGACATCGAGGTCCGCTGGCATGTGATGAGCCTGGGGGTCCTCAACGAGGACAAGCTCGACCAGCTTCCGGAGGAGTACCGGGCGAACATGCTCCCCGGCGGCAAGTCCTGGTGGTCGGTGCGCGTGGTCACCGCCGCCCGCCAGCTCCACGGCGACGAGGTCGTCGGGAAGCTCTACACCGCGCTCGGCACCCGTATCCACAACCGGGGCGAGGGCGCGAACCGCGAGTCCATCGCCGCCGCGCTGGCCGACGCGGGGCTGCCCGCCGACCTGATCGACTACGCCGAGAAGGACACGTACGACACCGAGCTGCGCGCCTCCCACAAGGAGGGCATCGACAAGGTCGGCCAGGAGGTCGGCACCCCGGTCATCGCGGTCCCCGGCGCCGACGGCGAGCAGATCGCCTTCTTCGGCCCGGTGGTCACGCCGGCGCCCAAGGGCGAGGAGGCCGCGAAGCTCTGGGACGGCACCCTGCTGGTCGCGTCGATCCCCGGCTTCTACGAGATCAAGCGCACCCGCACGGCTGCGCCCAGCTTCGAGTAGCCGCGGTCACCGAAGGGCCCCCGCGAGTTCTGGCCTCGCGGGGGCCCTTCGTCCTTCCGTCCGCACGTGAAGGGTGAGAAGACGATCACGAGCAGGACGTGTGGGGTGCCCGTCAGGGCACGAGCAGGAGGCTGTGGGTGCGCTCCTTGGCGGACGCGTAGCGCTTGGCGACGTCCTGCCAGTTCACGACCTTCCACATGGCCTCGATGAAGTCGACCTTCTGGTTCTTGTACTGGAGGTAGAAGGCGTGCTCCCAGGCGTCGAAGACCAGGATCGGCACGGAGCCCTGACCGACGTTGCCCTGGTGGTCGTAGACCTGCTCGACGATCAGCCGCGCGCTGACCGGCTCGTACGCCAGTACGCCCCAGCCGGAGCCCTGCGTGGTGGCCGCGGCCTTGCCGAGCTGCGCCTTGAAGCCCGCGAAGGAGCCGAAGGACTCGGTGAGGGCGTCCGCCAGCTCACCGACCCCGTCGGCGGCGAGCGGTTCCCCGCCGCCGTCGCCCGACATGTTCTGCCAGTAGATGGAGTGGAGGATGTGGCCGGAGAGATGGAACGCGAGGTTCTTCTCCAGCCCGTTGATCGCCCCCCACGTCTCCTTGTCACGCGCCTCCGCGAGCTGTTCGAGCGTGTCGTTGGCGCCCTTGACGTACGCCGCGTGGTGCTTGTCGTGGTGCAGCTCCACGATCTGCGGATCGATGACCGGTTCGAGCGCCGCGTAGTCGTACGGCAGTTCGGGAAGTGTGTACACGGCCATGGCGGGCCCCTCCGGCTGTCTTATTGCGCATCCTATGCAACTGCACGCTAGCAGCAAGAGGGGTGGGGTGGTTGCGTGACACCGCCGACGGGCGTGGCCGCCTCCGCCCCCGGTGCGAGCGAATCCCGTGTGGCACCCCGGTGCGGCACCTCGGTGCCGCACCTCCGTGTGACACCGTCGACAACGCGCTGCCCTCCGCGTAGTGGTTGG
>NZ_JBHZDA010000027.1:11631-14870 GCF_042755665.1 Streptomyces sp. NPDC059142 | reverse complement strand
GTGTGGGGGTGTGTGGGGGGCGCCGGGCCGCCGGCGGGGTGCGCGCGCCCGCCCGCGCCGCGCGCGGTGCGCGCGCGGGGCCCGCCGCGGCGGCCCCCCCCCCCCCCCCCCACCTCCGTGTGACACCTTCGACAACGCGCTGACCTCCGCTTTGTGGATGGCTGACGGTGATCCGCCGGGGACCCGTGGGTTACGGTCGGGCTGTCCCCAGGCGCCCGACACGGCGCCGCCACGCCCGATCGCGGAGTCCCCATGAGCACTGCTGCCGCAGCCCCCCGTACCGGAGCGGTTCTCGCCGACCTCCTCCCCGCCAGCCGCACCCGGGACATCGCCCTGGTCCTCGGCGGCGCCGCGCTGACCGGCCTCGCGGCCCAGATAGCCGTGCCCGTCCCCGGCTCGCCGGTCCCCGTCACCGGCCAGACCTTCGCCGCGCTGCTCGTCGGCACCGCGCTCGGCGCCCGCCGCGGCTTCCTCTCCCTGGCGCTCTACACCCTGGTCGGGATGGCCGGGATGCCCTGGTTCTCCGCGGGCTCCTCGGGCCCCGGCGGCGCCTCCTTCGGCTATGTCCTGGGCATGCTGCTCGCCGCCACCGTGGTGGGCGCGCTGGCCCGCCGCGGCGGCGACCGCTCCGCGCTGCGCACCGCCGGCACGATGGTGATCGGCTCCGCCGTCATCTACGCGGTCGGCGTCCCCTACCTGGCGCTCTCCACCGGCATGGCGCCGGGCGCCGCCGTCGCCGCCGGCCTGGTGCCCTTCCTGCTCGGCGACGCGCTCAAGGCGGCGCTGGCGATGGGCGCGCTGCCCGCCGCCTGGAAGCTCCTGGGCAACAAGGGCTGACGGACACCGCACCCCGGACACGCGTGAGGCGCTCCGTACCGCACACCCGCGGTACGAAGCGCCTCACCCATGTCCCGGTTCCGGAGGCGGACCTCAGCGCTCCGGAGGCGGAGCTCAGCTCTTGACGACCGGACTCTCGGCCGGAGCCGCCTCGTCCACCGCGTCCTCTCCGCCGGGCCGCCGCTTGCGCAGGTCGCGCGCCAGCGCGATCCCCACCACGAGCGCCGCCACCAGCAGCGACAGCAGCACCTGCTCGCGCGCCGCGTCGTCGGTGAGCATGTAGACCAGGACGAACGAGATCATCGCGATCGTCGCCCAGGTCAGATACGGGAAGAGCCACATCCGTACGACCAGCTTCTCCGGCGTCTCCCGCAGGATGATCCCGCGCATCCGCAGCTGCGTGAAACAGATCACCAGCCAGACGAAGAGGGCCACCGCGCCCGACGAGTTCAGCAGGAACGCGAAGACCGTGTCGGGCCACTGGTAGTTGAAGAAGACCGCGACGAAACCGAAGGCCACGGACGACAGGATCGCCGTCTGCGGCACGCCGCGCCCGGTCGTCCGCGCGAACGACGCGGGGGCGTCCCCGCGCTGGCCGAGCGAGAACGCCATCCGGGACGCCGTGTACAGACCGGAGTTCAGACAGGAGAGCACGGCGGTCAGCACGATGACGTTCATGACCTGACCGGCGTGCGGGATCCCGATCGAGTTGAGCGCCGCGACGTACGAGCCGTCCTTGGTGATCGACTTGTCGTTCCAGGGCAGCAGCGTCAGGACGACGAAGACCGAGCCCAGGTAGAAGACGGCGATCCGCCAGATCACGCTGTTGGTGGCCTTGGCGACCGCGCGTTGTGGGTTCGAGGACTCACCGGCGGCCAGCGTGACGATCTCGCTGCCCATGAAGGAGAACACGACCATCAGCACCCCGGTGAGGATCGCGCCGGGCCCCTTGGGGAAGAAGCCGCCCGCGTCCGTGAGGTGGCCGAAACCCGCGCCCGGATTGTCCGAGCCCGGCAGCAGCCCGAAGACGGCCAGCAGCCCGACCACGACGAACCCGGTGATCGCCACCACCTTGATTCCGGCGAACCAGAACTCGAATTCACCGAACGACGAGACGGAGACCAGATTCGTCCCGGTCAGCACCAGCATCACGATCAGGGCCCAGGCCCACTGCGGGACGGCGGGTATCCAGCCCTCCAGGATCTGCGCGCCGGCCGTCGCCTCGACCGCCAGCACCACCACCCAGAAGAACCAGTACAGCCAGCCGATGGAGAACCCCGCCCAGCGGCCCAGGGCCTGGTCCGCGTAGGCGGAGAAGGAGCCCGAGCTGGGCCGCGCCGCGGCCATCTCGCCGAGCATCCGCATGACGAGCACGACCATCGCGCCGACCAAGGCGTACGAGAGCAGAATGGCCGGTCCCGCGGCGGCGATCCCGGACGCGGAGCCGACGAACAGACCGGCGCCGATCACACCGCCGATCGCGATCATGGAGAGGTGGCGGTTCTTGAGGCCGGCTTGCAGGCCGTCGGAGGAGTTCGGATTCCCAGGCTCGCTGGGGTTTCCGCCTTCCTTCGTGGGGGACGGCAGGGAGGTCATGCGAGAATCCTTACGTCTGCTTGTTACTCGAATGACGAGTTCCCGCATTCAAGCGTTCGTCCGGACGTCGACGGAAGTGGCTATTCCGTATCTTTACCGGAGAGTGGCACTCCGTAATGGAGCGTTGATCTGGAACACCGTTACCCATCCACGACCCGCCCATGCGCGCCTCCCGGCCCACGTGCCACACTTCGCCCCATGCGCGTGTACCTCGGTTCCGACCATGCCGGCTTCGAACTCAAGAACCACCTGGTGGAGTGGCTCACCGCCCAGGGCCACGACCCCGTGGACTGCGGCCCCCACATCTACGACGCCCAGGACGACTACCCGCCGTTCTGCCTGCGCGCCGCGGAGCGCACCGCCGCGGACGGCGACAGCCTCGGCATCGTGATCGGCGGCTCGGGCAACGGCGAGCAGATCGCCGCGAACAAGGTCAAGGGCGTCCGGGCCGTCCTCGCCTGGAGCGAGCAGACGGCCGAGCTCGGCCGTGAGCACAACGACGCCAACGTCATCTCCGTCGGCGGCCGGATGCACACCCAGGACGAGGTGACCCGGTTCATCGAGGTCTTCCTCGCCACCCCGTACTCCGGCGCGGAGCGCCACGCGCGCCGGATCGCGATGCTCACGGAGTACGAGACCACCCACGAACTGCCGCCGGTCCCGGCCCACCACCCGCAGCAGGACAACTGACCGATCCGTGGGGGGGGGGGGGGCCCCCCCCCGCCCCCGCCCCCGCCCCCCCCCCCCCCCCCCCCCCCCCCCCGACAACCCGCCCCCCCGGGCGGACGGAACACCCCCCACCCCCC
>NZ_JBHZDA010000027.1:825-11621 GCF_042755665.1 Streptomyces sp. NPDC059142 | reverse complement strand
TGATCCCGTAGTACGACACCCCCCACCAACTGCCCCCGCACCCGCCCACCCCCCCGAACCAGAACAACTCACCCAACCCTCCGCCGGGGGCCCGCCCCCGGCGCCACCGTCATGTCCGCGCGCCGCAGCCGCGCCGTCACGAGGAGACACCGTGCCCGAGGGGCATACGATCCACCGCCTCGCCGAGGACCATCTCGCCCGCTTCGGCGGCCGGCCGGTACGGGTCTCCAGCCCGCAGGGCAAGTTCTCCGACAGCGCCGCCCTCCTCGACGGCCAGACGCTGACCGGCGTCGACGCGCACGGCAAACACCTCTTCCTCGGCTTCGGGCCCGCGGGCGCCACCGAGGCCACCGGCTGGGTCCACGTCCACCTCGGGCTCTTCGGCAAACTCGGCTTCGGTACGGCACCGGTCCCGCCGCCCGCCGACACCGTCCGCCTCCGGCTGGAGGGCGGCGGCCACTACGCGGACCTGCGCGGCCCCACCACCTGCGCCCTGATCACCGCCCCCGAGAAGCAGGCCGTGCACGACCGGCTGGGCCCCGACCCGCTGCGCGTGCCCGCCGGCTCCGCCCCCTCCGGCCCCGCCGCACCCGGCGGCGACGGCGCGCGGGCCTGGGCCCGGATCTCCCGCTCCCGTACCACCGTGGCCGCCCTGCTCATGGACCAGAAGGTCGTCGCGGGCGTCGGCAACGTCTACCGCGCCGAGGTCCTCTTCCGCCACGGCATCGACCCGTACCGGGCCGGCAAGGACCTCACCCGCCGCGCATGGGACGCGATCTGGGCCGACCTCGTCGACCTGATGCGCGAGGGCGTACGCCACAACCGCATCGACACCGTCCGCCCCGAGCACACCCCCGAGGCCATGGGCCGCCCGCCGCGCGTCGACGACCACGGCGGCGAGGTCTACGTCTACCGCCGCGCGCGGATGCCCTGCCTGCTCTGCGGCACCGAGATCCGCACCGCGCCCCTCGCCGCCCGCAACCTCTTCTGGTGCCCCGGCTGCCAGCAGGCGTAGCCGTGATCAGAACCCGTGCGGCAGCCAGGGCGCGACATCCGAGCCGAAGGCCACCGACGCCGCGTCCAGCGCGCCCGCCCGGGTCTCCCGCACCCGCCCCGCGCGCCCCAGCGCGGCCAGCGCCGTACCGCCCAGATAGGCGGCGCTCAGGTCGTTCACCGACAGCACCAGATCGGGGGCGTCCGCGGTCCGCGCGCAGGTCGCGCCCTTCGTGTCACCGCTGAGCCGCCAGCGCCCCTCGTTCCAGGGACAGAAGGCGTCCGCCACCTCCAGCACCACGTCCACCGGCGTCCGGTACGTCCGCGCCTCCAGCGCCGGGGCCACCTCCACCGGCCGCAGATACAGGTCGTCCCGCACCCGCGGCTCGCACCGCCGGAAGTCGGAGACGAGATACCGGAACGCGTCGTCCACCGGCCTGCTGCGCACCCGCAGCGTCGACGTCAGGTCGATCCCGCAGAGGAAGCGCCACAGCTCGGCGCAGGCCACCGGGTCGGCCGCGTGCAGATCCCGCAGCTCGACCGTCCCCTTGGGGCCCGACACATCCCACTCCGGACGGTTGTGGAAGAGCGTGAACCCGACCACCTCGCCGTCCCGCTCCGCCAGCACGCACTGGAGCGCGGAGAGGCCGTCGCGCGCCGCCCCCGAGCCCACCACCGGCAGCCGCTCCCAGCCCGGCCTGCGGGCCGGCATCCCGGGACGCCTCGCGACCTCCGCCGCGTACAGCGCCTCGCACGCCTCCCGTACCTCCGGGTCGTCCGCCGGCACCCGGCGAAGACGTACGCCGTCCCCGTCCGCGCCGTCGGGTATCCGGACCTGGACCCGGGACGTGTCGATCTCCGCCGAGAGCGCGTCGCTCGCGACGCCGTAGCCGAACCGTCCGTAGATCTCCGGCTCCGAGGCCGTCAGCACCGCGAGCGGTTCGCCCAGGGCCCTGACGTCGTCGAGCTGCCGGCGCATCATCGACGTGAGGACCCCGCGCCGACGGTGGGTCGCCGCCACGCTCACCCGCGTCACACCCGCCGTGGGCACCTGTGCGCCGCCCGGCACCGAGAGCCGGAAGCTGTACGCCGAGGTCGTGCCCACGCACTCGTCACCGTCCCAGACACCGATCGAGCGGTCGACCTCGGCGAGATCGCGCATCAGCTCCTGGTCTCCCACGGTCCCGCCGACGCCGCCGAAGGCCAGCTCCAACGCCTCGTGCCAGGAGTCGTATTCGGACGCCCGCAGTACCCTCAGATCCAGTGTCATATGCCATCAGTACCAGCCGTACGGCGGCGAGGCGACCCGATTTCGAACGCAATGTCACGGGGGTCCCCCTGCACGGCGGCCGGGCGGCTCGGTAGGGTCCACCACAATGGCCGGTGTCGCAAGAGCGGATGCGTACGCGGCCCGGATGCGCAGGACGCTGCACCGGGTCAGGATCAGCGTGCGCAAATCCGGGGTCGACTACTTCCGGGGCGACGGCTCCGACTGGATCGCCCTCGTCGGGCTCCTGCTGACCGTGCCGGCCATCGCCCTGACCACGATGGCGATACCCGTCTGGTGCGCTCCCGCCGCGCTCGTCCTGCCGATCGTGGCGGGCGGCCTGCTGCTGCGCCCGGCGAGCCTGCTCAGTCTGTACGCGGCCGCCGCGGCGGCGCTGATCGTCGAGTCGATGGTCCTCGGCCCCTACCCGGACGGACCGGCCACGGTCACCCCCGGCACGGTCCTGGTGGTGGCGGCCTGCGGACTCTTCGGCCTGCTGATCGCCCAGTTCAGGGCGAGGGTCGGGGTGCCCTGGCGGCGCGGCGGGACCATGCTCTTCGACCTGCGGGAACGCATCCGCGTACAGAGCGCCCTGCCCTGGCTGCCGACGGGGTGGCACCACGAGATGGCGCTCCGCCCGGCGGGCGGCCAGTCCTTCTCCGGTGACTTCGTGGTGGCCGCCCGTACCAACGGCGGACGCACCCTGGAGGTCGTCCTCACGGATGTCTCCGGCAAGGGCATGGACGCGGGCTCGCGCGCCCTGCTGCTCTCCGGCGCCTTCGGCGGCCTTCTCGGCTCGCTCCCGCCGGGCGACTTCCTCCCCGCGGCCAACGGCTATCTGCTCCGCCAGGACTGGGACGAGGGGTTCGCGACCTCGATCCATCTCGTCCTCGACCTCGAATCCGGCGACTACGAACTGCTCTCCGCCGGTCATCTCCCGGCGCTCCAGCTCCACGCGGGCAGCGGGCGCTGGGAGGAGAAGTCGGGCGAGGGCCCGCTGCTGGGGGTCTACGACGGCGCCCGGTTCGACCCGGCCAAGGGCTCGCTGCGCCCCGGCGATGTGCTGATGCTCTTCACGGACGGCCTGGTGGAGGCCCCGGGACGCGATCTCGGCGAGGGCATGGACCGGCTCACCGGTGAGGCCGACCGCTATGTCGTCCCGGGGTTCGAGGGCGCGGCCTGGCATCTCATCGAGGCGGTGGCGAAGGACGTGAACGACGACCGCGCCCTGCTCCTGATCTGCCGAGAGGCCGGACAGGCTCCGTCGAGCCCGCCCGGCCTCCAGGGCCTGTCCTGAGAGTCGGCGTGGACGTTCGCCCGCGCCGTCGGTGCGGGTACGGGTTCCAAGAGCACGGCCATCGCCGATCAGCTCGTCACGGTTGCCTCCGCGCCTCTGCCGTCCCGCTTGCCGAGACCGTCGTGGTCGTCCCGCCCGGCGGGTGGGCCACCGGCCTCTGGAGTGTTCCCCGGCCCGTCACCGCCCCCCTCGTGGCGTCCGCCCGGCAGGATCCGGGCGAGCCAGTGCGAGCGCCCCGCGGCCAGCGGGCCGAGGACGGCGAGGAGCAGCACGTACCCCGCGATGAAGGGCGCGAGCCGGCTGTCGAGGCCCGCCCCCGCCGCCATCGTGGCGAGGATCAGCGCGAACTCACCGCGGGCGAGCAGGGTCGTGGAGATATTGGCGGCCGGTCCCGCGCCGAAGCCGAAGATCTTCGCGGCGGTGACCCCCGCGGCGACGTTCATCACCAGCGTCACGACGACGGCGGCGAGGACGGGCCACAGGACGGTCGGCAGATCGCCGGGGTTGATCGACAGGCCGAAGGCGAAGAAGAAGATCGCGCCGAACGCGTCCCTCAACGGGTGGACCAGTTCGCGGATCCGGTCGCCCGAGGTGGTGGCGCCCAGCATCAGACCGACCATGAAGGCGCCGATGGCGTCGGCGACCCCGAACCACTCGGAGACACCGGCGACCAGGACGGCCGCGCCGAGGAAGGAGATGACGAGCAGCTCGTCGTCCCTGGTGCCCACGAGCCGGCCGACGACCTTCGTCCCGAACCGGGCGGCGAGGGCGAGCAGCAGCAGGAAGCCGAAGGCCTTCCCGCCGTCCATGACCGCGGCCCCGGCGCTGTCGGCGCCGGACAGGATCGGCTGGAGCGCGGCGAGGTAGAGGGCCAGGAAGATGTCCTCGACCACGATGATGCCGAGGATGGGCTTGGTCTCGGGATTGCCGATCCGGCCCATGTCGACCAGGACCTTGGTGACGATCGCGGACGACGAGATCCCGAGCACACCGGCGAGGACCAGCGCCTCCGAGGTGCCCCAGCCCAGCGCGAAGCCGAAGCCGAGCCCGGCGCCCACGTTCAGCAGGAGATAGGCGCCGCCGGCGAGGGCCATCTTCCGGCCACCCGCCTTGAGGTCGTCGAGATGGAATTCGAGGCCGAGGTAGAAGAGAAGGAGGACCAGACCGAGGGCGGAGAGCATCTCCAGCTCGTGCGGGTCCTTGACCAGCACGATGCCGGGCGTGTGCGGGCCGAGGAGGATCCCGGCCAGGATGAACAGGGGAATCGTGGGCAGACCGATACGGCCGCCCAGTCGGGCGAGAACGGCGGCGGCCAGGAAGGCGCCGCCCATGGCTATGAGGGTCTCTGCGTGTCCGATGGGATCGCTCCTCCGTCGGTCAAAGGTGTGTCAAGGAATCGTCAGTAATTAGTTTACCAAACGATTTACCGAGTAACGGGAGTCGTCCGCCCTGATGAGGGCATGGCGAGGGCGGGACGGGGACCGGACAGGGGGCGGGGAACCTCCCCGCCGGCCGGTCCGCCGGTCGGCCAAACCGTCAACAACCGGAATGTACGGACCAATTGGCCGGAAGTGAGGGGAGCGTCGATCCACACCTGCGGGAAGGTTGATGGCACGATGGTCCGAGCAGGATGTACGGGGTAGGCGGTGTCGTACGCGACCCCGCAGGGGCTGGGCTAGGCGGACCGACCGAGGGTGTGATCAGTTGTGGCCATCTCACTGTCTGTGGTGCTTCTGTTGGCGATCATCCTGGTGGTGTTCATCCGCGGTGGCTCGATCAAGGCGGGTCCGGCGATCGTCGCGATCCTCTTCGGCTTCTTCCTCGCGTCCACCAACATGGCGCCGTCGGTCAACCGGTTCCTCAACTCGATAGCCGACACGATCAATCAGATCAGTTTCTGACCCGGACCGGTCGTCGGCCGCCGGTCCCTGTTCTCCGATCGGCCCCGGAAACGCCGCCGGCCCGATCGGTGACGTAACGCACCTGATCGGGCCGGGGCCGGTGGAGCGGGCGACGGGAATCGAACCCGCGTAGCTAGTTTGGAAGACTAGGGCTCTACCATTGAGCTACGCCCGCACAGCGCGCGCCGGAGGTCGGACGACCCCGGCACGGACAACATCGTAGCGGGTTCCGGGCGTTCACCGCACACCCGTAAAGCGCCGGTCAAGGATGACAACCGAGCCCCCGCGGGGATGTACCCTACGTGTCGCACCGACGGGGTGTGGCGCAGCTTGGTAGCGCGTCCGCTTTGGGAGCGGAAGGTCGTCGGTTCGAATCCGGCCACCCCGACCATCGTTCAAGATCACAGCGCACGGTCACATTGTGGGGCCCTTCCCGCTTGCGGTTACTATGCAAGCTGCGTGCCCGTGTGTCTGCAGAGTCTCTGAAGAACCGGGCCGAATCCGTCGGGCCGCGCCGCGCGTGCGGCGGACCCGGCAGAACCCCAGAATCAGCCACCAAGGAGACCGAACCGTGAAGAGCGCCGTGGAGACCCTGAACCCGACTCGGGTTCGGCTCACTGTCGAGGTGCCCTTCGAGGAGCTCAAGGACAGCCTCGACGCGGCGTACAAGAAGATCAACCAGCAGGTCACGGTGAAGGGCTTCCGCAAGGGCAAGATCCCGGCCCGGGTCATCGACCAGCGGTTCGGGCGTGGTGCTGTGCTGGAGGAGGCCGTCAACGACGCCCTCCCGAAGTTCTACACCGACGCGGTCAACGAGGGTGAGCTCAACGTCCTCGGCCAGCCCGATGTCGACATCACGGAGCTGAAGGACGGCGAACTGCTCTCCTTCACCGCCGAGGTCGACATCCGCCCGGTCATCGAGATCCCGGACTACTCCGGTATCGCGGTCACGGTCGACGCCGTCGAGGTCAGCGACGAGGACATCGAGAAGTCGGTCGAGCAGCTCCGCGACCGCTTCGCGTCCACCAACCCGGTCGAGCGCGCCGCCGCCGAGGGTGACGTCGTGACGATCGACCTGGAGGCCAAGGTCGACGGCGAGGTCCTGCCCGACGGAGTGGCGAGCGGTGTGCAGTACACCATCGGCTCCGGAGAGCTTCTCGACGGCATCGACGAGGCCGTGACCGGCCTGGAGGCCGGTGGCGAGGCCACCTTCTCCTCCGAGCTGAAGGGCGGCACGGCCGAGGGCCAGACCGCCGAGGTCTCCGTCAAGGTGACCCAGGTCGCCGCCCGTGAGCTTCCCGAGCTGGACGACGAGTTCGCGCAGATGGCGAGCGAGTTCGACACCCTCGACGAGCTCAAGGCCGACAGCCGCAAGCGCCTGGAGAGCACCAAGCAGTACGACCAGGCCACCCAGGCCCAGGAGCGCGTCCTCGACGAGCTGCTGAAGCTCGCCGAGGTGCCGATCCCGGAGAAGCTGCTCGCGGAGGAGATCAACACCCGCAAGCACAACCTGGAGCACCACCAGCTCGGCCAGATGGGCCTCGACCTCGCGAAGTACCTGGAGATCCAGGGCAAGACCGAGGAGGAGTTCGACGCCGAGACCAAGGAGCAGGCGGTCAAGGGCATCAAGACCCAGTTCATCCTCGACGAGCTGGTCAACAAGGAGAAGCTGAACGTCAACCAGGAGGAGCTCACCGAGCACCTCATGCGGCGCGCGCAGTCCTCCGGCATGTCCCCCGACCAGTTCGCCCAGGCGGTCGTCGAAGGCGGCCAGGTGCCGATGCTCGTCGGCGAGGTCGCCCGCGGCAAGGCGCTCGCCGTGGTCGTCGAGGCCGCCACGGTCACCGACACCAACGGCAACCCGGTCGACCTGGAGGACGAGGAGGAGGAGACGGCCGAGGCCGTCGCCGCCGAGGCCACCGGTTCCGACGAGGCCCCCGCCGACGCCGCTCCCGCCGCGGACGCCGACGAGAAGGCCGACAAGGACGACAAGGCCGGCGCCTGAGCGCTCTCGCTCTGACCGAAGAGACCGACGGAACGGGCCCCGGACGCGACACGCGACCGGGGCCCGCCCTGTCCGCCTCCGCCGTCGGGCGCCCCGCTTCCGTACAGGCCGCTCCCCGGCCGTGCACGCCCCCGTGGGCTCCCGCACACCCCCGGGCGGCGCACAGGGGCCACGGGGGCGCCCAGGCCCGTGAGGAGCCCGGTGGAGGCCGCTGGGAACCTCAACTACCTTGCGCTCCCAGCGAACAGCAACGGAAGCGGGATGGCCCTTGCCGACCAGCGCGTTAGGGTCCATGAATACGAGGGCAGGGGAGTCTCCCGTCCCCGGTACGAAGACGCTGAGACGGCCGCAGCCGTCAGAGACGAGCAGGTGTATACGTGACGAATCTGATGCCTTACGCCGCCGGTGAGCCGTCCCTCGGTGGTGGCCTCGGCGACCAGGTCTACAGCCGGCTGCTCGGAGAGCGGATCATCTTCCTCGGCCAGCAGGTCGACGACGACATCGCGAACAAGATCACGGCCCAGATGCTGCTCCTTGCCGCCGAACCGGACAAGGACATCTACCTTTACATCAACAGCCCCGGTGGCTCCGTGACGGCCGGCATGGCCGTGTACGACACGATGCAGTACATCCCCAACGACGTGGTCACCATCGGTATGGGCATGGCCGCCTCCATGGGACAGTTCCTGCTCACCGGCGGCACCGCGGGCAAGCGCTTCGCGCTCCCCAACACCGACATCCTGATGCACCAGGGCTCCGCCGGCATCGGCGGCACCGCCTCGGACATCAAGATCCAGGCCGAGTACCTGCTCCGTACGAAGAAGCGGATGGCCGAGATCACCGCCTTCCACTCCGGGCAGACCGAAGAGACGATCATCCGCGACGGCGACCGCGACCGCTGGTTCACCGTCCAGGAGGCCAAGGACTACGGCCTGATCGACGAGATCATCACCGCGGCCTCGGGCGTTCCGGGCGGCGGCGGCACCGGGGCCTGAGGCGACGCGCCTCGACGCCCCTCCCGACCCCGGCCCAGCCCACCGAACGCCACAGGATGGTGAACACCCACATGAACAACTTCCCCGCGAGCGGCCTCTACAACGGCCCGCAGGTGGACAACCGCTACGTCGTCCCGCGCTTCGTGGAGCGCACCTCGCAGGGCGTGCGCGAGTACGACCCGTACGCGAAGCTCTTCGAGGAGCGCGTCATCTTCCTCGGCGTGCAGATCGACGACGCCTCCGCCAACGACGTCATGGCGCAGCTCCTGTGCCTGGAGTCGATGGACCCGGACCGCGACATCTCGATCTACATCAACAGCCCCGGCGGCTCGATGACGGCCCTGACGGCCATCTACGACACGATGCAGTTCGTGAAGCCCGACATCCAGACGGTCTGCATGGGCCAGGCGGCCTCGGCCGCCGCCGTGCTGCTCGCCGCCGGCACCCCGGGCAAGCGTCTCGCCCTGCCGAACGCGCGGGTGCTGATCCACCAGCCGTCCAGCCAGACCGGCCGGGAGCAGCTCTCCGACCTGGAGATCGCCGCCAACGAGATCCTCCGGATGCGCGCCCAGCTCGAAGAGATGCTGGCCAAGCACTCGACGACGCCGATCGAGAAGGTCCGCGACGACATCGAGCGCGACAAGATCCTGACCGCCGACGACGCGCTCGCGTACGGTCTGGTCGACCAGATCGTGTCGACCCGCAAGACCACGGCCGCAGCGGCCGCCTGACCCACCCGGCGCCCTTGGCGCGGTCGGAATCGGGCTCGGGAGAACTCCCGTGACCACGTGAACCGCGCCTGGGCCTGTTCCGAGTTCCCCGTGGGAGAACGCGGAACAGGCCCTAAGGGGGCCCGAACCCGGGTCCGGGCAAGGTACCGTCGGATATGAGGCACAGGAGCCGCTGAACCAAGCTGCTCCCAGGCGAAGGGGAAGCAACCTCGTGGCACGCATCGGTGATGGTGGCGACCTGCTCAAGTGCTCGTTCTGCGGGAAGAGCCAGAAGCAGGTGAAGAAGCTCATCGCGGGTCCCGGTGTGTACATCTGCGACGAGTGCATCGACCTCTGCAACGAGATCATCGAGGAAGAGCTCGCGGAGACCTCCGAGGTCCGGTGGGAGGAACTGCCCAAGCCGCGCGAGATCTACGAGTTCCTCGAGGGGTACGTCGTCGGGCAGGAGCCCGCGAAGAAGGCCCTCTCGGTAGCGGTCTACAACCACTACAAGCGGGTCCAGGCCGGTGAGAACGGCGGCGGGTCGGGCCGCGACGACGCGATCGAACTGGCGAAGTCCAACATTCTGCTGCTGGGGCCGACCGGCTCCGGCAAGACGCTCCTCGCGCAGACGCTGGCGCGCATGCTGAACGTACCGTTCGCCATCGCCGACGCGACCGCGCTGACGGAGGCCGGCTATGTCGGCGAGGACGTCGAGAACATCCTGCTCAAGCTGATCCAGGCGGCGGACTACGACGTCAAGAAGGCCGAGACCGGGATCATCTACATCGACGAGATCGACAAGGTCGCCCGCAAGAGCGAGAACCCGTCGATCACGCGCGATGTCTCCGGCGAGGGCGTCCAGCAGGCCCTGCTGAAGATCCTGGAGGGCACGACCGCCTCCGTACCGCCGCAGGGCGGCCGGAAACACCCGCACCAGGAGTTCATCCAGATCGACACGACGAACGTGCTCTTCATCGTGGGCGGCGCCTTCGCCGGCCTGGAGAAGATCATCGAGTCGCGCGCGGGCGCCAAGGGCATCGGCTTCGGCGCGACGATCCGTTCGAAGCGCGAGATCGAGGAGAGCGACCAGTTCCAGGAGGTCATGCCGGAGGACCTGGTGAAGTTCGGGATGATCCCGGAGTTCATCGGCCGTCTCCCGGTCCTCACCTCGGTCCACAACCTGGACCGCGCCGCCCTCCTCCAGATCCTGGTCGAGCCGCGCAACGCGCTGGTCAAGCAGTACCAGCGGCTCTTCGAACTCGACGGCGTGGAGCTGGACTTCGACCGCCCGGCCCTGGAGGCCATCGCGGACCAGGCGATCCTGCGCGGCACCGGCGCGCGCGGCCTGCGCGCCATCCTGGAGGAAGTCCTCCAGTCGGTGATGTACGAGGTCCCGTCGCGCAAGGACGTGGCCCGCGTGGTGATCACGGAGGACGTGGTCCACTCCCACGTCAACCCGACGCTGGTCCCGCGCGAGCCGAGGATCGTGAAGAACGACGGGCGCCACGAGAAGTCCGCGTAGCGGCCGTACAGCAGCGGAGTGAAGAAGCGCCCGGCCAGTCACCCGCTGGCCGGGGGCCTCGTTTGTTTTCTGTCGGAGATAATTAAGGGGTCTTGTTGATTGG
>NZ_JBHZDA010000027.1:0-815 GCF_042755665.1 Streptomyces sp. NPDC059142 | reverse complement strand
GTCACCGACTGGCCGGGCGCTTCTTTGTTCTGCGAGCGATATTAGTCACTGCTGATGTTGCTTGAGTGGATGGTCCGTACGAGTTGAGGTTCTTCGCCGACGTGCTGGAGTGGATCCAGGTTCTGGCCAAGGAGGATCCCGGCAGTCACGATCACGTGATCGCCGCCCTTGAACGATTACAGGAGTGCGGTCCGGCCCTGCGCCGTCCGACGGTGGGGGCCATCGAGGGCAGCCGGTACCGCAATATGCGCGAGCTCCGTCCACGGAGCGGCGATTCGGTCAGCATCCGGATGCTGTTCGTCTTCGATCCTGTACGGCGTGCGGTATTCCTGGTCGCGGGTGACAAGGCCGCCGGTCGCCAGTGGGCGGCCTGGTATCCGAAGGCGGTCAAGGAGGCCGACACCAAGTACGCCGCGTATCTCGAAGCTCTGAAGGAGGACACGGTATGAAACTCGGCGGTATGGCCGACCTGACAGGTGACATCCCACCGGAGAAGCGCGCCCGGATCGATGAGATCAAACGTGAGATGGTCGACGCGGAGCGAGGCCATGAACTGGCCGCCCTTCGTAAGGCCCAGGGCATGACGCAGGTCCAGGTCGCTCGGCTGATGGGGGTGACACAGGGGCGGATCAGTCAGATCGAGCGTGGCGGGGTACGCCTCGACACCTCGACACTGGCGGCCTATCTCCAGGCGATCGGCGGCGAACTGACCATACTGGCCACGGTCGGAAACGTTTCGGTGCGGCTGAGAGGCCGACGTGCGGGCGGGGGGGGGCGGGGACGCCCGCGCGGGGCCCCGCCCCCCCCCCGGCGCG
>NZ_JBHZDA010000026.1:49753-75609 GCF_042755665.1 Streptomyces sp. NPDC059142 | reverse complement strand
GGTATCTGTTCTAAACCACACCCTCCCCCTCGCCCGCCCCGCGGGGGGGGGGGGGGGGGGGGCCACCACCTCGTTACGGGGCGGGTCGGTCAGCCGGTGTTGCGGAGTCCGGCGGCGACGCCGTTGACCGTGAGCAGCAGGGCGCGGGCGAGCAGCGGGTCGGCGGGTTCGCCCTGCTCGGCCGCGGCGCGCTGGCGGGCGAGCAGCGAGACCTGGAGGTAGGAGATCGGGTCGAGGTAGGCGTCGCGGATGGCGAAGGTCTGCTGGAGCGCCGGGTTGGAGTCGAGGAGCTTCTCGCCGCCGGTGATGCGCAGGACTTCCTGGACGGTGAGGGCGTGTTCGGCCTCGATGGTCTCGTAGACGTGCTTGAGGTGGTCGGGGACGAGGGTGTCGATGTAGTGGCGGGCGATCCGCAGGTCGGTCTTGGCGAGGGTCATCTCGACGTTCGACAGGAAGTTGCGGAAGAAGTGCCAGTGCTCGTGCATTTCGTCGAGGACGGTGTCGGGTCCGGCCTCGCGCAGTGCCTTGAGGCCCGAGCCGACGCCGAACCAGCCGGGGACGATCTGTCGTGACTGGGTCCAGCCGAAGACCCACGGGATGGCGCGGAGGCCGTCGAGGCCGGCGCCGGAGTCGGGCCGCCGGGAGGGGCGGGAGCCGAGGTGGAGGTCGGCGAGCTGGTCGACGGGGGTGGAGGCGAAGAAGTAGGCGGGGAGGTCGGGGTCCTCGACGAGGGTGCGGTAGGCGCTGTGGGCGGCGTCGGAGACGATGTCCATGGCCGAGTCCCAGCGGGCCAGGGCTTCGTCGGACTGACGGGGCGCGGTGTGCAGCGCGGATGCCTGGAGGGTGGCGGCGACGGTCAGTTCCAGGTTCTCCCGGGCGAGGGAGGGGATGAGGTACTTGTCGGAGATGACCTCGCCCTGTTCGGTGACCTTGATCTCGCCTTCGAGGGTGCCCCAGGGCTGCGCGAGGATCGCGTCGTGGGAGGGGCCGCCGCCGCGGCCGACGGTGCCGCCGCGGCCGTGGAAGAGGCGCAGCCGTACGCCGTGCCGGTGGGCGACGTCGCGGAGGCGGCGCTGGGCGCGGTGGATCTCCCACTGGGAGGTGGTGATGCCGCCGAACTTGGAGGAGTCGGAGTATCCGAGCATGACCTCCTGGACGTCGCCGCGCAGGGAGACGAGGCGGCGGTAGGAGGGGTCGGCGAGCATGTCGTCGAGGATGATGTCGGCGGCGCGCAGTTCGTCGGTGGTTTCGAGGAGCGGCACGATGCCGATCTTGGCCCAGCCGCCGTGGAGGTCGAGGAGTCCGGCTTCGCGGGCGAGGACGGCGGCGGCGAAGACGTCGTCGGCGCCCTGGCACATGGAGATGATGTAGGACTCGATGACTTCGGGTCCGAAGCGCTCGAATGCCTGGCGGACGGTGTGGAAGACGCCGAGGGTCTTCTCGCCGGCGGCGTCGAGGGGTGCCGGGGTGGGCGCGAGGGGGCGGCGGGAGCGGAGTTCCTTGGCGAGGAGCTTCTGCCGGTAGTCGCGGGGCATGTCGACGTAGCGCCAGGATTCCTCGCCGAGGCGGTCGAAGAGCTGGCCGAGCGCGTGGTGGTGGGCGTCGGCGTGTTCCCGTACGTCCATGGTGGCGAGCTGGAGGCCGAAGGCGGCGAGGGTGCGGATGGTGCGGTCCATGCGGCCGTCGGCGAAGAGGCCGCCGCGGTGCTCGCGCAGGGACGTCTGGATGAGGGTGAGGTCGTCGAGGAGTTCGGCGGTGCCGAGGTAGTCGCGGCCGTTCTCGTGGGGGGTGTTCCTGGCGAGGCGTTCGCGGGTGTTGACGAGCTTCTGCCGGATGCAGGTGGCCTTGAGGCGGTAGGGCTCTTCGGCGTTGAGGCGCTTGTAGCGCGGGCTGATCTCGGGGAGCCGGACGAGGTCGTCCTGGAGGGAGTCGAGGAGTTCGTCGGTGGCGCCGGTGTAGCGGATGGAGTTGGAGAGCTGGCCGCGGAGGTGGTCGACGAGTTCGAGGGCGTCGGTGATGCCGTGCTCGTGCTGGAGGATCAGGACTTCGCGGGTGACTTCGGGGGTGACGTTGGGGTTGCCGTCGCGGTCCCCGCCGATCCAGGTGCCGAAGGTGAGGGGGCGGGTGCCGGGGGGCAGCTCGACGCCGACGCGGTCGAGTTCGGCGACGAGGTCCTCCAGTACGTCGCCGACGGCGCCGATGTGCAGTTCGTCCAGGTAGTAAATGGCGTTGCGGGCTTCGTCGGCGGGTTCGGGCCGTACGACGCGCAGCTCGTCCGTCTGCCAGATCAGGTCGATGGATTCGGCGAGGCGCAGGTCGTGGCGGCGCCGGTCGGAGGCGAGGGCGGGGGCTTCGAGGAGTTCCGCGATGCGGCGGAGCTTGTTGAGTACGGAGCGGCGTGCCGCTTCGGTGGGGTGCGCGGTGAAGACGGGCCGCACGTTGAGGTTCTTGACGGTCTGGCGCAGGTGTTCGGGGTCGGCGTCCTTGAGCCGGTCCGCGGTGCGGGCGAGGAGGCCGCCCTCGGCGGCGCGTCGCTCGCGCATCTCGCGGCCGCGGTGGACCTGTTCGGTGACGTTGGCGAGATGGAAGTAGGTGGAGAAGGCGCGGACCAGCTTGCCCGCGGTTTCCAGGTCGGTGTCGCCGAGGAGTTCGGCGGCGGCTTCACCGTTCTCGCGCGTGAGGGCGCGGACCCGTTCGACGAGCTCCAGGAGCTCCGGGCCTTCCTGCCGTACGAGGGTCTCGCCCAGGAGGTCACCAAGACGGCGGATGTCTGAGCGGAGCTCCGCGCTGGCGGATGGGGTCTGGTCGGCACTGCTCACAGGTGCGGCTCCTTGCAGTGTTTGAGCACGTCTGGAGGTGTTCTGGAGACTTTGCGGACCGCGCTGTCCGACGGTCCAAGGATAGGTGGCCTTCGCCTGACGTTATCCACAGCCCTCTTGCCTCGTGGTTCGGCGCTGCCATACTTACGTTGCCGTAGGTTACGCACCTGTATCCGGGCTTCTGCCCGTTTTCCGCACCCGAGCCCCCCACTCCCCGCCTCCGCCCCGCACCTGCCGCTCTCCGCTCTCCCCACTCCCCACCTCTTCCTCTTTCCACTCCCCACCTCTTCCTCTTTCCACTCCCCACTCCTCACCCCAGGGATTTCCATGTCCACGCCTCCTGACGTGATGAACGATTCCCCCCAGCCGTCACCCTCCGGGTCCACTCCGCTACCTTCGGCCACCATCGGCGGGGAGAGCAAGGGCCGTCTGGAGCAGTTCGCGCTGCTCGTCTTCATCGTGGTGCCGTTCCTGGCCCTGCTGGCGGCGGTGCCGCTGGCCTGGTCGTGGGGCGGTGTGAGCTGGCTCGATCTGGACCTGATGGTGGTGATGTACTACATCGGCTGCCACGGCGTGACGATCGGCTACCACCGGTATTTCACGCATGGCGCGTTCAAGGCGAAGCGTCCGCTGCGGATCGCGCTCGCGGTGGCGGGTTCGCTGGCCGTGGAGGGCCCGCTGGTCCGCTGGGTGGCGGATCACCGTAAGCACCACAAGTTCTCGGACGCGGAGGGCGATCCGCACTCGCCGTGGCGGTTCGGGGAGACGCTGCCCGCGCTGCTGAAGGGGTTGTGGTGGGCGCATATCGGCTGGCTGTTCGACGAGGAGCAGACGTCGCAGCAGAAGTACGCCCCTGATCTGATCAAGGATCCGGTGATCCGCGCGGTGTCGCGTCAGTTCGCGATGTGGACGGCGGTCTCCCTGCTGGTGCCGCCGCTGGTGGGCGGGCTGGTGACGATGTCCTGGTGGGGTGCTTTCACGGCGTTCTTCTGGGGGTCGCTGGTCCGGGTGGCGCTGCTGCACCATGTCACCTGGTCGATCAACTCGATCTGTCACGCGGTGGGCAAGCGGCCCTTCAAGTCGCGGGACCGTTCGGGCAACGTGTGGTGGCTGGCGGTGCTCTCCTGCGGCGAGTCCTGGCACAACCTGCACCACGCGGACCCGACGAGCGCGCGGCACGGCGTGCTCAGGGGGCAGCTCGATTCGAGCGCCCGGCTGATCCGCTGGTTCGAGGTGCTGGGCTGGGCGAGCGACGCCCGCTGGCCCAGCTCCTCCCGCCTGGACTCCCGCCGCAAGAGCGCACCCGCCAAGGCATGATGGGCACCGTGGCGATCGACGGCGGTACGAGCAAGCAGGGCAGCACGGAGAAGTCCCGTCCCGCGGCGGGCCGGCGGACCCGCCGGGTCCGGATGACCGGGGCGGAACGGCGCGAGCAGCTGCTGGACATCGGCCGTACGGTCTTCGCCGAGAAGGGTTTCGAGGCGACGTCGGTGGAGGAGATCGCGGCGAAGGCCGGGGTCTCCAAGCCCGTCGTCTACGAGCACTTCGGTGGCAAGGAGGGGCTGTACGCGGTGGTCGTGGACCGGGAGATGCGCCAGCTCCTCGACATGGTCACGAGCGCCCTGACGGCGGGCCACCCGCGGGAGCTGCTGGAGCAGGCGGCGTTCGCCCTGCTCGACTACATCGAGACGTACACGGACGGCTTCCGCATTCTGGTCCGCGACTCCCCGGTCGCCCAGTCGACGGGTACGTTCGCGTCGCTGATCAGCGATATCGCCACGCAGGTCGAGGACATCCTCGGCATGGAGTTCAAGAACCGCGGCTTCGACCCGAAGCTGGCCCCGCTGTACGCGCAGGCCCTGGTCGGCATGGTGGCGCTGACGGGCCAGTGGTGGGTGGACGCGCGCCGCCCGAAGAAGTCGGAGGTGGCGGCGCATCTGGTGAACCTGGCGTGGCACGGCCTGGAGAACCTGGAGCCGAAGCCGCGGCTGATAGGCCACCGGAAGGTGTGAGCGGGGGCGCGGGGGCCGCCGGAGGCCGCGGGGGCCGCACCGTGGCCTCCCGAGCGCCGTCGCTGCCGGGTCCCGCCGGCGCGATCACTCATGGCGCTGACATCAGCTCTGCACGGCCGCGCTCCGATCCCTGCCTCCGTAGCCGCCCGGGGCGCGGTCATCTCGTCTGACAGGATGGGCGCTCGCCGACCGAGGAGAGGCCCGTGTCCGCCCGTCCCAGCCTTCTCTACGTGTCCGATCTCGGCTACCGGGCCGCGGGGCGGCCCCGCTACTGCGACGAGGACGTCTTCCTCAGCTCGCGGCTCCGCGCGGACTTCGACATCGCCGTGTGCCATCCGCTGGACGCGGCGGCGCTGCTGGACCGGTTCGACGCGGCGGTCGTCCGCAACACCGGGCCGGTGCTGCACTACCAGGACGAGTACGACGCCTTCCGCGCGCAGGCCCTGGCGCAGGGGGCGCGGGTCTACAACCCGCTGGACGGGCGGGCCGACATGGCGGGCAAGCGGTATCTGCTGGACCTGACGGCCTCCGGCCACCCGGTCATCCCGACCGTCGACCGGCTTCACGACCTGGGGCTGCTGCCCGCCGCCGAGCAGTACGCGGTCAAGCCGAAGGCGGGCGCCGACTCCATAGGGCTCCGTTTCGTGTCCCGGGACGCGCTGGAGGGTCTCGCCTACGGCGACATCCTGGTCCAGCCGCGCGTCGACTTCCGGTACGAGGTGTCCTTCTACTTCGTCGACGACGCCTTCCAGTACGCGCTGTACGCCCCGGCCCCCGAGCGGCGCTGGGCCCTTGAGCCGTACACGCCCACGGAGGCCGATCTGGTCTTCGCCCGGACCTTCGTCGACTGGAACACCCTCGACCACGGCATCCAGCGCGTGGACGCCTGCCGCACCCGGGACGGCGGTCTTCTCCTGGTCGAACTGGAGGACCTGAACCCGTACCTGTCCCTCGACCTCGTCGACGACCGGACCCGCGACACCTTCGTCACCGCCCTGACGGACTCGCTCCGGCGCTTCCTGGCCACCGGGCACTGAGCACTGAGCATGGCGAACGCGCCGCGCGTCACGCCGCACGAAGATCCGGGGCGATCATCGGAAAGGGTGACGTCGACCCCTCACGCCCCCTTGCGGGCGACCGCGAAGAGGCGGCGGAACGGGAAGACCGTGCCGTGGGGGCCCGGCGGGTAGGCGGTGCGCAGCAGGTCCCGGTAGGCGGTGGTGAACTCCTCGGCCGCCGCCGGATCGTCGGCCAGGGCCGTGAGGACCGGGCGCAGGGCGGTGCCCTTGACCCAGTCGAGGACCGGGTCCTCGCCGGGGAGGAGCTGGAGGTAGGTCGTCTCCCAGACGTCCGTCTCGCAGCCGAGGTCCATGAGGCGCGTCAGGTACTCCTCGGGGTCGAGGACGCCGATGGCGCGGACGTCCAGACGGTCGCGCCAGCGCGGGGCGGCGATCAGCTCGGCGAGGAGGGTGTGGCTGGGGGCCGTGAAGTTGCCGGGGACCTGGAAGGCGAAGGTGCCGCCGGGGGTGAGCGCGTCGGTCCAGGCGGCGAAGGAGCCGGTGTGGTCCGGGACCCACTGGAGGGCGGCGTTGGAGACGATCAGGTCGTACGGCTCGTCCGGCGTCCAGCGCGTCGCGTCGCCGGGCCGGAAGTCCAGGGTGCCGCCGCCGGGCGTGGGGCCCGCGTACTCGGCGGTCGCGCGGGCCAGCATCTCGGGCGAGTTGTCGAAGCCGGTGATCCGGGCGGTGGGCCAGCGGTCGGCGAGGAGCGCGGTGACATTGCCGGCGCCGCAACCGAGATCGGCGATCCTGGGGGCCCCGCCGGGGCCGCCTGGCAACTCGGGGACGCGGGCCAGCAGGTCCAGGAAGGGGCGGGTGCGGTGGCCCGCGTGCCGGAGGTACTGGGACGGGTCCCAGGTCGGCGTGGTGGACGGGGACGACGACGGCATGGCGGTGTTCCCTCGCTGGTACGGAGCGTGCGGGCAGGGCCCGGCGGGTTCCTTTCCAGCCTGCACCCCAAACTCTCTTGACGTCAAGAGACTTCATGTCGAGGGACCCTCTACACTGATCGTCATGGAGGATGAGGTCGACCGACTGGTGGCGGCATGGCGTCGAGAGCGTCCCGACCTCGACGTGGAGCCGCTGGAGGTGCTCAGCCGCGTGAGCAGGCTGGCCCGGCACCTCGACCGCGCACGCCGGATCGCGTTCTCCGAGCACGGCCTGGAGCCGTGGGAGTTCGACGTACTGACCTCGCTGCGCCGCGCCGGCGACCCGTATCAGCTCTCCCCCGGCCAGCTCCTGACCCAGACGCTGGTCACCTCGGGCACCATGACCAACCGGATCGACCGGCTGGCCCAGAAGGGCCTGGTGGAGCGGCTGCCCGACCCCAGCGACCGGCGCGGCGTGCTGGTCCGGCTCACACCCGAGGGGCGGGACCGCGCGGATCAGTCGCTGGCCGGACTGCTCGCCCAGGAGCGCGCGATCCTCGCCGAGCTGTCCGGCGCGCAGCGAGGTGAACTGGCGGGGTTGCTACGGCAGTTGACGGCACCGTTCGACAACACCCCCGGCTAGCCCGCCGCACGCACCGAGCCCCTGGAGCGCGCTCCGGGGGCTTCGGCGTGCCCGCTTCACCGCACCCGCCCGGTCGCAGCCACCGGCCCGCAGCCGCCAAGCCACCCACGCCCGGCCGCGCCCCGGACATCCCCGTTGACAGGATTGGCTAACAGGAATAGCTTTTAGCTAACAACGTTAGCCAGAGCTGAGGGGCGTCATGACCGAGTACCTTGCCGTCGACGGCGGCACGATCGCTTACGAGGTGGCGGGATCCGGCCCGCTCGTCGTGCTCGCGCACGGCATGGGCGACAGCCGCGCCGCCTACCGTTCGATGATCCCGCCGCTGGTGGCGGCGGGGCTGCGGGTCGCCGCGGTCGATCTGCGGGGCTGCGGCGAGTCCGGCGCCGACTGGCCTGAGTGGAGCCGTACCGCCATCGCCCGTGACCTGCTCGCCGTGGTCCGTCATCTGGGCGGCCCCGCCGTGCTCGTGGGGCACTCGATCTCCGGCGGCGCCGCCACCGTCGCCGCCGCGGAGGAGCCCGCCCTGGTCACCGCGGTGGTCGAGCTGGCGCCGTTCACCCGCGCGCAGTCGGTCCGCCTCGGCGACCTGCGGGTGCGGCGCTACCGGCAGGGGATGCTGCGGCTGCTCGGCGCGGCCGTCTTCGGCAGCGTGCGGCTCTGGCGCTCGTACCTCGATGTCGCCTACCCCGGCGTGAAGCCGGCCGACTGGGACGAGCGGCTGGGGCGTATCGACTCCCTGCTGCGCGAGCCGGGCCGGATGGCGGCCCTGCGCGGCATGGGCCGCACCACCCCGGCCGACGCCGGTGCGCGGCTCGGCGACGTCCGCTGCCCGGTCCTGGTGGTGATGGGCACGCTCGACCCCGACTGGGCCGACCCGCACGCCGAGGGCTCGGCGATCGTCGACGCCCTGCCGGCCGGTCTCGGCCGGCTGGAGATGGTCGAGGGCGCCGGGCACTACCCGCACGACCAGTTCCCCGGCCGGGTGGTCCCGCTCGTGCTCGCCTTCCTGCGGTCGGAGGCCGCCCGTGCCTAGGGCAGGACTGGACCCGGCGGCCGTGGTCGCGGCCGGTGCCGCTCTCGCCGACGAGGTGGGGCTCGCCCGTCTGACGATGGGTCTGCTGGCGGAGCGGCTGGGCGTGCGCGCCCCGTCCCTGTACAAGCACGTGGGCGGCCAGGAGGACCTCAACCGGCGGATCGCGGCCCTGGCGCTGCACCAGGCCGCCGACGCCGTCGGGGGCGCGGTCCAGGGGTACGCGGGCCGTGACGCCCTGGCGGCCGCGGCCCGCGCCTTCCGCGCCTTCGTGCTGGCGCACCCCGGCCGGTACGCCGCGACGATCGGCATGGAGCCGACGGGACAGGACGACCCGATGGCCGCGGCGGCGCAGCGGCTGCTGGACGCGTTCCTCGCGGTCCTGCGCGGTTACGACATCGGGGAGGCCGACGTGGACCACGCCCTGCGCATGCTCCGCAGCCTCTGCCACGGCTTCGCCACGTTGCAGTCGGCCGGCGGGTTCCGGTGGAGCGCCGATGTCGACGAGAGCTTCGAGTGGCTGATCGCCTTCGCGGACCGGGGCCTGCGCGCCATGTGCGGCGCCCAGGACCCGGAGCGTGTCAGCCCGTCGAGGTGATCTGGCGGGGCACCAGGTCGACCGGTCCGACGCCCGCCCTGCGGGCCAGCGCGACCGCGGCCAGCGTGGAGTGGACGCCGAGTTTGCCCAGCACGTTCTGCATGTGCGTACGCACGGTGTGCGGGGAGAGGAAGAGCCGTTCGGCCACGGCCTTGCGGCCCAGGCCGGCGACCATGCAGCGCAGCACCTCGCGTTCGCGCGGGGTGAGCGACTCGACGAGCCGTTCGCTCTCCGTACGGTGCTTGCGCGCGGCCGTCAGCTCCCGCAGGACGCCGGTGAGCAGCGCGGGCGGCAGATGCGTCTCGTCGCGCAGGACGCCCCGTACGACGGTGAGCAGCCGCTGGAGAGAGCAGTCCTTCGCGACCCAGCCGGACGCGCCGGCCTGGAGGGCGAGTGCGGCGCGGCGCGGGTCGTCCTTCTCGGCGAGGACGACCGTACGGACGGACGGCTGGCCGGAGCGGACGCCGGCGACCAGTGAGATGCCGTCGACGGGCGTGCTCTCGCCGTGGTCGGGGACGGCGCGCGCGACCGGTGCGGGCAGCGCGGGCCCGGCGGCCACGGCGGGCAGCGGGACGGGGCCGCCGCCTGCGTGACCGTTCGCATGACCGTTGGCGTGCACGGTCTGCTGGACTGTCTGATGGCCGGACTGATGGCCTGTCTGATGGCCGGTGAGCGCGCCGTGGACGGCGCCTCCGGCGGCCCCGCCGAGGTCGGCGTCGACCAGCATCACATCGAATCTGCGCCCCTCCGCCGCCGCGCGGTCGAGGCAGCGCAGGGCGGCGGGACCGCTGCCGGCTGCCGCGACGTCGACGTCCGGCTCGGCCGCGAGCGCCGCTGCCAGCGACTCCGCGAAAATGCGATGGTCGTCCACCACCAGAACCCGGATACGTACCATGGACACCCCCTCAAGGTGGGGAGCGGACGGTGCGGGCACGGCGCCCGGTGTGCGGTTGATACGTCAATGGCACGGCCGCCGCCGCGTGTTGACTGATACCCCGCCCCGGGCGTCGTACCCGCTTGTCTCCACCCCTGATCAGCACCGGCCCCCACCGGTGCGTGTGCATCAGCGTACGGGCGTCGGCCGGGAGGGGAAGGAATTTCGCAGAACTCGTTGGCCTGGTTGTTTACGGTGAGACGGATGTTTCGTATCGAGACAGAAGTCGACAAATATCGACCCCTGTTGTCCGGTGAGCGATCGATCCGATCCTCAGACGCGGTGCGCGCCGGGCGACGGGATCGCCGGGAAGATGCGCGGCGCCGTGTACCCCGCCGCCGCGAACGCCTCCGTGACCGACTTGGCCGTCGCGTCGGAGGTGTCCGTCTCGACCAGGACGATCGCGGAGCCGCCGAAGCCGCCGCCCGTCATCCGGGCGCCGAGCGCGCCGGCCGCCGTCGCCGAGGCGACCACCAGGTCCAGTTCCGCGCAGGAGACCCGCAGGTCGTCGCGGAGCGAGGCGTGCCCCTCGGTGAGGAGCGGGCCGACGGCGCGGACATCGCCCGCGTCGAGCAGGGCGATGACCCGCTCGACCCGGTGGTTCTCGGTCACGACATGGCGGGTGTAGGCGCGTACGGTCTCGCTCTCGCCCGCCGCCGTCAGCCGGTCGAGGGCCGCGGGCAGTTCCCCGTACGGGATGTCCCGGAGCGCGGGCACCCCGAGCGCCCGCGCGCCCGCCTCGCACCCGGCGCGCCGCTCGGCGTACGCGCCGTCGCCCAGCTCGTGCTGGACACGGGTGTCCACGACGAGCAGCCGCAGCCCCTGCGCGGCCAGGTCGAAGGGGACCTGGCGCTGGGCGAGGTCGCGGGTGTCCAGGTGGAGGGCGTGGCCGTCGGCGCAGCACGCCGAGGCCATCTGGTCCATGACGCCGCACGGTACGCCGACGAAGTCGTTCTCGGCCCGCTGGGCGAGGACGGCCAGCTCGGTGGCGCTCAGGCCGAGTTCGTACAGGTCGTTCAGGGCGAGCGCGGTGACGACCTCCAGTGCGGCGGAGGAGGAGAGTCCGGCGCCGGTCGGCACGGTCGACGCGAGGTGGATGTCGGCGCCGGCGACGGGGTGGCCCGCCGCGCGCAGCGCCCAGACCACGCCCGCCGGATACGCGGCCCAGCCGGTGTCGGAGAGCGGGACGAGCGCGGCGGCGTCGAGCTGGACGATGCCGCCGGGGATGTCGGCGGAGTGCACGCGCAGGACGTGGTCCGTACGGCGGGACACGGCGGCGACGGCCCGGTGCGGCAGGGCCAGCGGCATGACGAAACCGTCGTTGTAGTCGGTGTGTTCACCGATCAGGTTGACGCGCCCGGGGGCCGCCCAGACGCCCTCGGGGGCCGCGCCGTACAGCCGCTGGAACTGCTCGGCGACGGCCGCGGCCGTCTCGCCGAAGCTGTCGCCCCCGGTCTCGCCCGCCCGGCCGGCGCCGTTGGTGCCGCTCTCGCTCACCCTGGTTCTCCTTCGTTTCCGCGGGTCGTGCCTTGGGGCCTGTCGGGTGGATCAGGCTGGGGGCGCGTGCCCTGGCACCGCGCCCGGCCTGATCCGGATCACAACCCCGCACAGGCCCTAGTTCTTGTCGCGTGCGAACGCCCAGGCGTCCGCGACGATGCCCGTCAGGTCGGCGCGGCTCGGGCTCCAGCCCAGGCGGCGGTGGGCGGTCTCCGCCGAGGCGACGAGGACGGCGGGGTCGCCGTCCCGGCGCGCCGCCATGACCTCGGGGACCGGGTGTCCGGTGACCTTCCGTACGGTCTCGATGACCTCGCGGACCGAGAAGCCGTTGCCGTTGCCGAGGTTGCAGATCAGGTGCTCGCCGCCGGTGGCCGCGTCCAGTGCGCGCAGATGGGCCTCGGCGAGGTCCGCGACATGGATGTAGTCGCGTACGCAGGTGCCGTCCGGCGTCGGGTAGTCGTCGCCGTAGACGGAGATCGACGGGCGGGTGCCGAGGGCGACCTGGAGGACGAGCGGGATCAGGTGCGACTCGGGGTCGTGGCGCTCGCCGGCGGTCGCGCCGGAGCGCGCGGCGTACGCGCCCGCGACGTTGAAGTAGCGCAGCGAGACGGCCGCGAGGCCGTGCGCGACGCACTCGGCGCCGATCATGTGGTCGACGGCGAGCTTCGTGGCGCCGTACGGGCTGGTCGGGGAGGTCGGGTCGGTCTCCGTGATGGGTGTGGAGACGGGCTCGCCGTAGGTCGCGGCGGTGGACGAGAAGACCAGCTTCCGTACACCGGCGGAGCGCATCGCGGAGAGCAGCGCCATGGAGCCGCCGACGTTGTTCTCCCAGTACTTCTCCGGCTTGGCGACGGACTCGCCGACCTGCGAGGACGCGGCGAAGTGCAGCACGGCGTCGTACGAGGGGTCGAGCCACTTCGCGGCGTCCTGGATGCGGCCCTCGACGAACTCGGCGCCCTCGGGGACCCCGGCGCGGAAGCCGGTGGAGAGGTCGTCGAGCACGGTCACCGCGTGCCCCGCCTCCAGCAGATGGGTGGCGACCACGCTGCCGACATATCCCGCACCGCCCGTGACCAGGTACTTCTTGGTGCTCACTCGCTCGCTACCTCTCGCAGTCGCTCGGCCGCGGCCTCCGGCGGCACATCGTTGATGAACACACTCATGCCGGATTCGGAACCCGCGAGGAATTTCAGCTTGCCGGAAGTGCGGCGGATGGTGAAAAGCTCAAGGTGGAGCGCGAAGTCGTCCCGTCCGGCGGCCCGGAAGGGGGCCTGGTGCCAGGCGGCGATGTACGGCGTGGGCGGTTCACCTTCACCGAAGATCCGGTCGAAGCGCCTCAAGAGTTCCAGATACATCTGTGGAAACTCTGTGCGCGCCGCGTCGTCGAGCCCGCGCAGATCGGGGACGCGCCGCTTGGGGTACAGGTGGACCTCGTACGGCCAGTGCGCCGCGTACGGCACGAACGCGACCCAGTGCTCGCCGTCGAGCACGATCCGGGAGCCGTCGGCCGCCTCCTTCGCCACGAGGTCGTCGAAGAGGTTGCGGCCGGTCTCCTCGCGGTGCGCCGCCACGGAGCGGAGCATGAGCGCGGAGCGCGGGGTGACGAAGGGGTACGCGTAGATCTGCCCGTGCGGGTGGGCGAGCGTCACCCCGATCTCGGCGCCGCGGTTCTCGAACGCGAAGACCTGCTCCACCTGCGGGAGTTCGGCCAGCTCTGCGGTGCGGTCGGTCCAGGCGTCGAGGACGAGGGCGGCCTGTTCGTCGGTGAGGTCGGCGAAGGAGGAGTCGTGGTCGGAGGTGAAGCAGACGACCTCGCACCGCCCGGAGTCCCCGGCGAGGGAGGGGAACCGGTTCTCGAAGACGGCGACGTCGTACTCCGGCTCGGGGATCTCGCTGAGCCGTCCGTCCCGGGACGGGCAGAGGGGGCACTCGTCGGCGGGCGGGTGGTACGTACGGCCCTGCCGGTGCGAGGCGATGGCGACGGAGTCGCCGAGGAGCGGGTCGTGGCGCACCTCGGAGGTGGTGGCGACGGGGCCGAGCGGGCGACGGTCGGGGGTGTCGCGTACGGCGTCGTCCCGGGAGTCGTAGTAGACGATCTCGCGCCCGTCGGCGAGTCGGGTAGACGTCTTCTTCACTACGGGACTCCCTCGCTCCAATCAAACAAAAGCAAACACAAGAAATCACAAATCGACAGTCGAGGTCAAGAGGGATGGGGTCGTGGCAAGAGCACGGGCCGCCGGGGCGAGGCAGTGCCCCGCCGAACACTTCGGGGTGCTGATCGGCGAAGCCGACGAGACCACGGTGCGGCGGAAGATCGACGCGGCCCTCCATCGCGCGCACGCCGCCGGGCCGGCCGAGGCGGCCGTCACGCCCGAGACGCACGAGACCCGGGACGCCGCAGCCCCCTTCGGCACCTCGCGCCCGGCGACCCGACACCGCTCGCCCCGGGCGGCGGGAACGAGCCTGTCTCGACCGTGCCGATCGGTGTCGCGCACACCACCGCCACCGCCGCACGCCATCGCCGCGCCGCACCGCCGCACTGCCACCGCCGCACCGACGGCCGACCGCCTGACCGACCGACCGGTGCGATCGTCACGACGGTCGCACCCGAGAACTACGAGGGCCTGCGCGGCCCCGTACCGGACCTCGACGAACAGCCCCCGGACGCTCCGGGCCCGGCGCTCACTCGGACGGGCCCGAGCCGGGATCCGGTGCCGTCCGCGCGCGCGTCGCCAGGACGGCGGCGCGGTCCAGGAGGCCCGTGCGGGCCGCCAGCGCCGCGGCCTCCAGACGGGAGCCGACGCCCAGTTTCATCAGGACGCGCTGCACATGGGTCCTCGCCGTGCTCGGCGCTATGCCCATGCCCGCCGCGATCAGCCGCGTGTCCTCGCCCTCCGCGACCCGGACCAGCACCTCGATCTCGCGCGGGGTGAGCATCCGCAGCAGCCGCTGGCCCTCGTCGTCCGGCTGCGCCGCCGGGTTGAGCAGTTCCGTGAACGCGCCCTGGAGGAGCTGCGGCGCGACCGCCGCCTCGCCCGCCCGCGCCTTGACCATGGCCCGTTCGACACCCTCGATGCGCTCGTCGTGCCGTACGTAGCCGGACGCGCCCGCCGCGAACGCCGCCGCGATTCCGCGCGGGTTGGGCACCGGGCCCAGCACCACGACCGCCACCTGCGGGCGGTCCCGTTTGATCCGTACGATCGGGTCGAACGCGCCCGGCTCGGCCGGCGCCGCCGTACCCAGCAGGCACACCTCCGGCGCCCGGCTCACCACCAGCTCCGCGACGCCCGCCGTCGGCGCGGCCGCCGCGAGCACCCGGTGCCCCCGCAGCTTCAGCGCGGAGGCGAGCGCCTCGGCGAGCAATCTGTGATCGTCGACCACCATGAGCCGCACGCCCATCGAGCAACTCCCCATCCCCCGCCGGTCCCTGGCCCCCCGACGTCTGACCCGGCAAGCTACACGCTTGTTCGACATCGCGCGCGTCTTACCGGTCAGAAGCCCCCCGGATCAGCGAAATTCGTCTTGTTCAGGGCAAGTTGACCTCACATTCGGCCGCTCGGAAGGCGTGGAAGGATCACTCCCTGATCATGCGTGAGCGGCCCCGCCGTCCTCCGGCGGGGCCGCTCGATGCGTCGTACGGGGCGGTTCGGGCCGCCCGGTGCGTGGCGCCGGGAGGCGTCCCGCGTCAGTGCGTCGTGAACATCACCGCGAGGTACTTCTTCCGGCTCGACCCGGACGGCTCGCTCACCATGACCTCGGAGAGGTAGAACCGGCCGTCGCCGTAGAGCGGTTCCGAGTAGTTCTCGCTGAAGCTGGACTCCAGGTTGTCGAGCGACTCGTCGGACGGGTTCCGCATCAGCACCGTCTGCTTGAACGTTCCGCCGTCGACGGAGACGATCTGGCCGCCCTCGCCGTACGGGGGCCGCTTGTACGCGATGATGTTGCCGCCGTCCATACGCAACGGGGCGATCGTGTACGAACCGCCCGCGTCCGCCCGGTCCGAGGTGGTCTTCCCGGTGGCCAGGTCGTACGAGACGATCTCGTTCGTCTGGCCGTAGTCCTCGCCCTCCGTGTCGTGCTCCTCGGTGGGCAGATAGAGCCGGTCGTTGCCGACCACCATGCGCTGGCACTGCTCGACATCGGTGGCGCCGCAGTCCCCCGACATGTTCCCCGCCGGGAACTTGGCGCGCAGCTTGCCGGTCTTCTCGTCGATCGAGAAGAAGTCCGACACGCTGCTGGCGCCGGCCGCGGTGTCACCGACGTCGGCCGCGACGACGAGCGGCTTGGTGGAGACGATGCTCGCGTACTTGACGCCGACCGGCATCTTGAACGTCGAGATCACCGCGCCCGTCAGCGGGTTCACGTTCTGGATGGAGACCTGCGGGTCGTCGTACGAGCCGCACTTACGGGCCGCTACCAGCCCCTCGCCGCCGCCGTACCCCATGTCGTAGCAGCCCTCGGCGCTGGCCTCGGGCTTCCAGCGGACGGTGCCGTCGGCGACGTCGAAGGCGGCGCCGCCGTCCGTGCCGCCCGCCGCGACCGTCGAGCCGCTGAGCGTGACCTCGTTGAAACTCGACTTGTTGTCACCGGAGTTGGAGCCCGTGACGGACTTGCTCCAGAGCAGCTTTCCGGCCGCGAGGTCGATCACGCCGACCTCGGTGCACTGCTGGTAGTCCTTCGCGTTGGCGCGCTTGGCGGGCTCGAAGGCGATCGCGGTGCGGTTGTCCTTGGTGACATGCTTCGTCGCCGCGCAGACCTGGCCGGCGAGCGGGATCGTCCAGAGCCGGGTGTTCTTGTCCCGGTCGTAGGCGACGATCTCGTTGACGCCCGTCTTCACATAGGCGGTGCTGGTGAGCCAGGAGCCGCTGACGTCGGTGATGCCCGTGACCTTGGGCTCCGGGAGCTGGTAGCCGAGCTTCGACTTGGTGTCGGACGGCGCCTTCTCGGTGCCGCCGCCGAGGTCGGTGCCGCCGGAGCCGCCCTTGCCGCCGCCGGTGGAGCCGCCGGACTGGCCGGCCGTGGAGACGTCCGTCTCGCCGCCGCCGGAGGAGGACGCGTACCAGATCCCGCTGCCGATGATCAGCACCACGGCGACGGCCGCGGCGGCGATGATCTGCATCTGGCGGTTCGGCTTCCTGCCGCCGCCGGGACCGGCCGGCCCACCGGGACCGCCGGGGCCGGGCGGGGCGCCGTACGGGGGCTGCTGCGCGTACGGGCCCTGCTGGGCGTACGGACCCTGCTGGGCGTACGGGCCCTGGGGTTGCGTGGGGTACCCGTATCCGGGGTGGCCGGGCTGCTGCCCCGGCGCGGCGGGCTGTCCGGGCTGACCGGACGGACCGGGCGCGGCGGGCTGTCCGGGCGGGCCCGGGTAGCCGTACCCCTGCGGGTAGCCGTACCCCGGGTTCTGCGGGGGCTGCGTCGGGGCGCCGAAACCGCCGGGCGGCGGGTCCTGCGGGGCGCCGAAGCCGCCCGACGGGGGCTCCTGCGGAGGTGGGCCCGGCGGCTGGTTGGGAGGTGGTGGAGGTGGCTGCGTCATGGCGTACGTACCTCGGGAGATCCGGAAGGGAACGGAGAGGGGCGGAGAGCGGACGAAGGACGACGGAGTCGAGGCACGGTCAGTCGGTGAAGGCCATCATGGTCTTCACCTGGAGTTCCTCTTCGTCGTTGCTCGCGCTGACCCGGCCGCTGGCCAGATAGAACCGGCCGCCCTCGTAGAGGTACTTCGCCGAGTAGAAGGAGCTCTCGATCCGGGACGTCGACGCCGGGTGCTGCTGGACGACCTTCGGGTCGCCGCCCGTCGGCGCGATCGTCGCGACCGTGCCGCCCTTGTCGTACGAGGCACCCATGTAGACGAGGACCTTGCCGCCCTCCATGCCCAGCGGCATCATCGTGCGGCCCTCGGGCGCCTTCGAGCGCCAGAGGGACTTCCCGGTGGACAGGGAGAACGCGACGACCTCGTTGGTGCGCGAGGAGGTCGAGGCGGGCGCGGTCGCGATGTAGAAGTTGTTCGCGTCCGCGGCGACACCGACGCACCCTTCCAGGTTCTGGCCGAAGACGATGAAGCCACCGCCGCAGCTCGGCTGGAACTTGTCCTTGCCGCCGTCGAGCTGCGAGCGCGGGGTGCCGTTCGCGTTGAGCCCGAGAATGCTCCAGGTGTCCTCGTCCCGGTTCTCCACCGAGACGACCAGCGGGTTGACGGAGTAGACCTTCTGGAGTTCCCAGCCCTTCTTGAGCTGGTACGACCACTTGGGCTTGCCGGTGGTCGGGTTCAGCTCCGCGATCCGGTTGTCGTCCGTACCGCAGTCCATGCCGGCTATCAGCTTGGGGCCGCCGGCGAACGACTCGGGCTGGCAGTCGCCGTCCTGCTTGCCGAAGAGCTCCTTGCCGTCGCTGACGCGGTAGCCGTCGGAGTTGCCGGAACGGCCGACGGCGACGGTGTCCCCGCTGATGGCCAGGGTCAGTTCACTGACGAAGTCCCAGTTCCCGTGCTTGGTGACCGCCTTCTTCCAGCCGGCCTTGCCGGTGTTCAGGTCGATCATCTGGAGCTGGGTGCACTTCGCCTTGTCGCTGTTGTCGTCCTTGAACGCGACGACGATCCTGCCGTCGTCCGTCGCCGAGTGGGGCGCGGCGCACAGGGGCGCGGCCGTCGGGACCGTCCACTTCTTCTTGCCGTCGCTCGCGGAGTAGCCGACGACCGACTTGTACATGGCCTTGACGACGGTGTCGCCGACGAGCCACGGGCCGTACACGTCGGAGCCGTTGCGCGGCAGGTCCACGTCGTTGGTCTGGAGCCAGGCGATCTTGGACTCGCCGTCCTTGCGTCCGGCGTTGAGGTCGTCGTCCGCCTCCCGTCCGCCGCCGCTGCCGTCGCCCTGGTCGACGTCGTCGTCGGACGACGTGGTCGGGGCGGGGTCGTCGCTCTTGGCCACGACGGGCTTCTTCTCCTGGCCGCCGTCGTCACCGCTGAGGACGAACCACGTACCGCCGCCGACGACCAGCAGTCCGGCGACGGCCGCCGCGACGATCGCACCGGTCCTGCCCTTGAGGCCGCCGCCTCCGGAGCCGCCGGGTCCGCTGCCGAGGGGCGCGGTGGGCGGGCCGGGGTGGCCGGGATAGCCGTAGCCGGACTGGGGGTTGTACGGTCCCGCCTGCTGCCCGTAGGGGCCGGGCTGCTGGCCGTAGGGTCCGGGCGTCTGCCCGTAGGGGCCCGGCTGCTGGTACGGCCCCGGCTGCTGACCGTACGGACCCGGCGCCTGACCGGGTGCCTGGCCGGGTGCCTGGCCCGGCGCCTGGGGGTAGCCGTAGCCGGGCTGTCCGCCGGGCGGCGTCTGCGGATATCCGTAACCGGGCTGCGGAGCGGGCGCCTGCGGCGGCTGGGCCGGCTGCGCGGGCGCCTGGGGCGGCTGCGCGGGCGGCGTCGGCGGCTTCGGCGGCTGGGCCGGGGGCTGCGCGCCCCCGTACGGGCCCTGCTGCGGCGGACCCTGAGGTGAGGAATCCTGTGGAGCTCCGAAGCCCCCCTGCGGCGGCTGCTGGTCGGGTGGCTGTGTCATCAGCGCTTTCCCCCTGTTGCTGCGGAGCACGGCCCGGTCGGACTCCCCCGCGATCCCGGCGACCGGACGGAGCCGTCGGCCGGAATGGAGCGATTCGGGCGTGGATTCCGCATCGTCACATCAGTCGAGCGGGGCTTCTTTGTATCACTCGGACTGCTGTACGGGACGGGTCGGTCCAGCCCCTGTTCCCAAGGGAGGACCGGCCCGTGACGCGCTCGTTATGCCTTCTGCACACCGTCTCTACGGACGTTCCTAGGCGTCCTCGGCCAGCTCAAGCCAGCGCATTTCCAACTCGTCGCGCTCTGCCTTGAGTTCACGGAGCCGAGCATCCAGTTCCGCCACCTTCGCGAAATCCGTGGCGTTATCGGCGATCTGCTGATGGAGGGTCTTCTCCTGCCCGTCCATCTTGGCGACCTGGCGCTCGATCTTCTGCAGCTCCTTCTTCGCGGCCCGGTTGTCCTTGGCCGAGACCGCTCCCCCGTCCGCGGCGGCGGCCGAAGCGGTGGACGAGGCGGCGGGGACGGCGGACTCGACGAGCCTGCGGCGGCGCTCCAGATACTCGTCGATGCCGCGCGGCAGCATCCGCAGGGCGCGGTCCCCGAGGAGCGCCATCACCTTGTCGGTGGTCCGCTCGATGAAGAACCGGTCGTGGGAGATGACGACCATGGAGCCGGGCCAGCCGTCGAGCAGGTCCTCCAACTGGTTGAGGGTCTCGATGTCGAGGTCGTTGGTGGGCTCGTCGAGGAAGAGGACGTTCGGCTCGTCCATCAGCAGCCGCAGCAACTGGAGCCGGCGCCGCTCGCCGCCGGAGAGGTCACCGACGGGCGTCCACTGCTTCTCCTTCGTGAAGCCGAACTGCTCGCAGAGCTGCCCGGCGGTCATCTCCCGGCCCTTGCCCAGGTCGACCCGGTCCCGTACCTGCTGGACCGCTTCGAGCACCCGCAGCGTCGGCTTCAGCTCGGTGACCTCCTGGGAGAGGTACGCCAGCTTCACCGTCCGGCCGACGACGACCTTCCCGGCCTCGGGCTGGACGTCGCCCTGACTGCGCGCGGCCTCGGCGAGGGCACGCAGCAGGGAGGTCTTCCCCGCGCCGTTCACGCCGACCAGGCCGATCCGGTCGCCGGGGCCGAGCTGCCAGGTGAGGTGGGTGAGCAGCACCTTGGGGCCGGCCTGGACGGTGACGTCCTCCAGGTCGAAGACGGTCTTCCCGAGCCGGGCGTTGGCGAACTTCATCAGCTCGGAGGTGTCGCGCGGCGGCGGCACGTCGGCGATCAGCTCGTTGGCCGCCTCGACGCGGAAGCGCGGCTTGGACGTACGGGCGGGGGCGCCGCGGCGCAGCCAGGCCAGCTCCTTGCGGACCAGGTTCTGCCGCTTGGCCTCCTCCGTCGCCGCGATGCGCTCGCGCTCGGCGCGGGCGAAGACGTAGTCGGAGTAGCCGCCCTCGTACTCGTGGACGGCGCCGCGCTGGACGTCCCACATCCGGGTGCAGACCTGGTCGAGGAACCAGCGGTCGTGCGTGACGCAGACGAGGGCGGAGCGGCGGGCGCGCAGGTGCTCGGCGAGCCAGGCGATGCCCTCGACGTCGAGGTGGTTGGTGGGCTCGTCGAGCACGATCAGCTCGGGCTCGCCGATCAGCAGCTTGGCGAGCGCGATACGGCGCCGCTCGCCACCGGAGAGCGGCGCGATGACGGTGTCGAGCCCCTGCGGGAACCCGGGCAGGTCGAGCCCGCCGAAGAGCCCGGTGAGCACATCGCGGATCTTGGCGTTCCCGGCCCACTCGTGGTCGGCGAGTTCACCGATGACCTCGTGCCGGACGGTGGCGGCGGGGTCGAGGGAGTCGTGCTGCGTCAACACCCCGAGCCGCAGCCCGCCACTGTGGGTGACGCGCCCGGTGTCGGCCTCCTCCAGCTTGGCGAGCATCCGGATGAGGGTGGTCTTGCCGTCGCCGTTGCGCCCGACGACGCCGATCCGGTCCCCCTCGGAGACACCGAGAGAGACACCGTCGAGCAGCGCACGGGTGCCGTACACCTTGGTGACTGCCTCGACATTGACCAGATTGACGGCCATCAACGCTCCTGTACGGGGGAAACTCGACCGAGGATCGATCGACGTCCCAGCGTAGTCGTCGCTGCGGCAACGTCGGTTTGCGATGAACTGGAGCGTTACGCGGCAGTATGCACAGATTTACGGAAGCCACTCCCGGTTCCCGGCCGACCTTTGCTCGCGGAAACACCCTCCCGAATATGATCGTGCGCAGCCATGCCGTAACGGCATGGCGTCGACGGGGGAGGAACGCGTGGCCGACGACCTCAATATTTCCGCAGGCGAGCTGAGAGCTTCGGCCGGGGCCGCGGACAACCTGGTCAGGGATCTGCGGCCGCTTCTGGAGACGGCGGTGAACGACCTGGCCACCGCTTCGGCGTCCTTCCACGGCTGGACGGCCGGGCCCCGGATGGGGGAGACCGGCGAAGGCTGGGGCAGCGCGCTCGGCACGCTGCGCGACAACCTCTCGCAGCACGCGCAGGGCCTGCGGATGCTGGCGAACGGTCACGACATCCAGGAAGAGGATGTCCGCAGCCGCTTCCTGAGCTGGTGAGGCGGCCGTCATGCCGGAGAACTTCAGGCGCCTGTTCCAGCAGGACTTCGCGGATCTGGACGCGGCCGTCTCTTCCTGGAAGAAGCTCGCCGAGGCGCTGGGGAAGACCCGCACCGGCAGCGGCAAGCAGGTGACCGGCCCGCTCCACAAGGCGGGCTGGGCGGGTGTCAGCGCCACCTTCGGCCTGGACGCGATGGAGGCCACCGAGAGCAAGCTGGGCACGGCACAGCTCGATGCCCAGCTCATCAGCACCACCCTGGACATCCTCCGGACGAAGATGGAGGCGGCCCAGCGCGCCCTGCGCAACGCGGTGGCCGACGCCGAGGAAGCCGGGCACACCGTCCGGGAGGACGGCTGGGTGGAGCCGAAGCAGACCATCGACCCCAAGTACCACAACGACCCGGAGTACGCGGGCGCCCAGCAACGTGCCAATGCCGGGCTCGGCGGCTTCCGCTCCCGTATCGACACGGCCCTCACCGACGCCGAGACCGCCAGCTACCGGGCGGCCGAACTCCTCCACCAGATCGACCCGTTCGACCTGGACAAGCGGTACGGCGGCGAGAACGCCCAGGAGGACGCCGCCCGGGTCGCCGAGTTCGCCGGGATCAGCCAGAAGGACATCCCGGACGGGAAGGACCCGAAGCAGGCGGCGGAGTGGTGGGCCGGCCTGGACGAGGACGATCAGCGCGTCTACCTGGCAGCGTTTCCCGACCAGCTCGGGGTGCTGGACGGCCTGCCGGCGGCTACGCGGGACCACGCGAACCGGACCGTACTGGACATGAAGCTGAACGACTACGCGCTGCGGGAGGGGGAGCTGGGCTACCACGACCGGTACGGCCACCGCTCCCTGAGCGCGCTCAAGGACCGCCTGGACAGGACGGACACCGTCCCCGCCCATAAACAGCTCTACCTGCTCGGCTTCAGCACCGAGAAGGACGGCCGGGCGATCGTCGCCGTCGGCAACCCGGACACGGCCAAGCACACGGCGGTACAGGTACCGGGCACGAGCAATCAATTGGACAACGTGGGCAGCCAGATCGACCGGGTGAACAAGTTGCAGGATGCGGCGACCCGTAGGTACGAAGGGGACCCGAGTGAGGTGTCTGTAATCTCCTGGCTCGACTACAACGCCCCCGAAGCCAATTTCGAACCCTCCGATCCTGAACTCAATCTGGGTATCGCCACCGAGGGTCGGGCAGAAGACGGCGCCGAAGGCCTTCGCGACTTCACCCACGGCCTCCGGGCTGCGCATGAGGGTGAGCGCACGCATCTCACCGTCCTCGCCCACAGCTACGGTTCCACGACCGCAGGAGCCGCAGACGCAGGCGGCCAAGGGCTGGACGCCGACGACGTGGTGGTCGTCGGAAGTCCAGGACTGACGGTCGACCGGGCGGATCAGCTCCACGTCGACCCCGAGCATCTGTGGGTAGGGGCTGCTCCCGACGACATGGTCTCCAATTTGACGCCTGACTTCGCACTGGGCGCCGACCCCAAGCAGTCCGACTTCGGCGCCCAGCGGATGTACGTGGACACCGGTGGGCACAGCGGCTACTGGGACGACGGCAGCCAGAGCCTGAACAACCAGGGCCGCATCATCGTCGGTAAGACGCCGAAAGACGGAGGACCGGGCTGATGGCCCTGAAAAGCCCCTTTTCCTCAACCCTGTTGCGCCGGGGCAGCACAGCCCTGGTCCTGGCCCTGATCCTGGGAGGCTGTATGTCCGACAGCGGAGTCAACGATCCACTCCCCCGTATGAGCAAGGAGAAGGCCGAGGAGTGGGCCAGGCACTGGACCGAATCCATGGCCCGCACGGCCAGGGCCGAGATCAAACCCGAGACTGATCCAGACGTGCCCGCAGCGAGCTTCACCAACTGCATCGGCAAGAATGGCGAATCCGCCGATGACGGCCGGTTCACCCTCAACTACAGTGTGCGGGCCAAATTGCCTGCGGACCAACACGCCGAGGCCATCCGCGCGATCAGAGACACCCTCAAGGAGAAGGGCTTCGAGATCCAGGGCTACCGTTCGGACCCCAGCAAGGACCCCGCCAACCTTGTGGACGCTAGGCACCCAAAGGATCACCAGTCCATCTCTGCGGAGGATCTCAACGACGAACTCCTCGTGCTGATCGTTAACACCCCCTGTCTCCTGCCACCGGGCGCCGAGCAGAGGCAGTTCTGACCCTCGCTCCGGGCCGGCGCTCCCCGGGGACCAGCCGTACCGGGAAGAGGCCGTCAGGGCGAGGCCGTACAGGAACAGGAACAGGAACGGGCGCAGGCACAGGAACGGGGCGGCAGTGGCGCGCCGGGCCGGGGGTCACCGTGGTGGGCCGGTCGGCGGGCGTCTGCTGCCGCCCCGGGGTGTGTTGCCGGTCACACGGACGGGCTCATGGCCGCCTTCACGAGCGGGTGGGACAGGTATTCCTTGCTGCCCTGGTAGTCGGCCGCGTAGCCGTAGACGATGGCCGAGCCCCAGGTGAGGGGGGCGCCGTAGGTGTTGCCGCTCTCGAACTGGGCCTCGCCGCGGTCGTTGGTCATGGCGGTGCCCAGTTCCTCGTTGCCGTTGCCGGTGTAGAAGTGGATCTCCTCGCCCTCGATCGGGTCGCCGTCCGGAACCTTCGTCAGGGTGGCGATGGCAGTGCCCCGCGCACCGACGACGTGGCCGGAGATGCTCCGGATCCTGAGGCGTGTCTTGACCTTGTCGGCCATGCCGAACTCCTTGTGCTCGGGAAAGGCGGGGGCGTGATCGCACCGCCGCCGGGACACCGTGGCACGGGGTCGTCCGGCGCGCGGGCCGGTGTGGCCGCGTGAAGGCTCCGTACCACCCAAATGCCCCACCGCGCGGCCCGATTGGCGCACCGTGAGGTGATCAGCGGTCGCAACACCCGTCCGGGGCGCCGACGATGACCCCACCGGCCCCGGGCACGACGCCCGTGGTGCAGTCGGCCCTGAACCGGTGTGACGTGTCATCCGGACGGATCATCCGGACGGAGCGCTCCCCCGGCCCGGGCGATGACAAGGAGCGAACTCCATGGTCCACCCCGCACGACCCTCAGGCGCCCGGGGGCGGCTGGTCCGCCGGACCGCCGTGGTCCTTCCCGCGCTGTCCGCACTCACCCTGACCGTGAACATGTCCGTCGCCGTCGCCTCAGGTCCTGAGGTGATGCCCAGGGCCCAGGCATTCGACCGGGAGAAGGCGCTGCCGACGGTGTCGGAGGTGACGGGGCTGTGCGGCCAGCTCCAGCGCTACGCCTGCTCGTTCCGGATCGATCCGGCGCGCTCGCGTGAATTCACCAGCGCCGTCCACTCCGTGGCCAACGGCGCCATCAACTGCACGAACGAGCCGATGACCGTCTCCCGTACGGTGGCGCTCCAGTCGAGCAGTACGGACAACATCGGCGGGGAGATCTCCGGCAGCGGCACCATCGAAGGGACGGCCGCGACCGACAACGAGGTCAGCGGCTCGGGTACGGGGCAGGTGACGGCCCAGCAGACGCAGCAGGAGAGCGACAAGGCGAGCGCGACCCAGACGGGCAGCGCCAAGCTGAGCACCACCAACCACACCGCGCCCAAGGACAAGGGTCCCAACCAGGAGACCACGGTCGAGGGGACGGCCACCTCCAGCGCCACCGCGGAGCACACCTCCACGACCACCGAGCAGATGACGGAGATGGGCAGCACCACCGTCGCGTCCAAGAGCAACATCCATCTGGCGCTGCGGGGCGCCTTCACCGCCGCCTTCAAGGGCACCTGGAACCACACGTGGTCCATGACCAACACCGAGACGACGCAGGTGACGTTCACCATCAAGGCCAATGACGAGCTTCAGTTCGGCGCGTTGAACGCGATGACCCGTACGGTCGGCGACCTCGTCGTGGACGGCACGGGCAAGCTGGTGAAGAACGTGACCGTGGACGGCCCTTCGACGGTGAACTCCTCCACCATCGTGGCGCAGACGTTCACCAACCCCGACAAGTGCCAGACGCTGCGGCCCTCGGGCGCCAAGGCCCGTCAGCCCGACGACGAGCCGAGGAGTCTGCGGCGGGCGGCCCCGGGCGCCGGGACGAGGGTGCTCACCGGGGAGTACGTCCTGGAGCGGAACGGGACCTGGCGCCGGACCGCCTGATCCACCGGGTACGCGGGGCGAGGAAAGAGGGGTGACCGGGGGAGTGGGGGCGGCACGCCCCTGTACACCCGTCGGTAGGGGGGTCGGGGGCCGGGGCACCCGCAGCCGTGCGGGGGGCCGGG
>NZ_JBHZDA010000026.1:0-49743 GCF_042755665.1 Streptomyces sp. NPDC059142 | reverse complement strand
GACTTAGCGCGGGTGCGGCTCGCGACGTGGCGGCGACCCGCATAAACCCCCGGCTCGGCGGCGGGAGTCACGGGGGGTGACGGGGCCTGAGGGCCGGTCACCCCTCTTTCCTCCGTACGTACGGGGTTACGGGCGCCGGGTCACCGGCAGCAGTCCGGGCGCCGGGCCCCCGGAGCGCAGGGTCGGGGCGCCGATGGTGTTGTCGGGGGTGCGCGCGTTGTCCCTGGCGTCGGCGCAGCGGGTCAGCTCGACCTGGCTCATCGGGCCGGTGCGCTGGTAGAAGCGGTCGCCGAACGAGCCCGAGGGCACGTCCAGGGTGATGTCGAGGCGCATGACGTTCTTGTCGTGCACCAGGGTGCCGACGGTGCGTTCGCGGGCGGCCTGCACCTCGATCCAGCTCACCTCGCCGGGCTGGACGGTGACGGTGAGCGTGCGCTCCTCCTCGCGGTTCCACAGGAGGGGGTTGGTGGTGGCCATGCCGAGCGGGTTGCCGTCGGAGCCGGTGAAACCGGTCTCGATCTGCGCGGCGATCTCCTTGAGGCTCAGGTTGAGCGGGTCGCGCGGATTGAGCGGTTTCTTCTCCTCCTTGACGAAGTACTGGGTGAGGTTGTCGTAGGGGAACTCCTGCCACTTCAGCGGGCGCTGGTCGGTGATCGGGTTCCGGGTGCAGTTGATGTACGCCTGGCCGACCGTGCGGGGCCGGTCGTAGTAGCGGAAGGAGTAGCGCTCGTCCTTCTCGAAGCGGCAGGCGCCGGGCGAGTTGCAGGCGGTCACGACGTCCTTGGCCGGGACGGGCTCGTGCCCCTTGTACGCCTCGGGCATCGGCAGCCGCGGCTTCTTGTCGTCGTACGGTACGGGCGCGGGCTCCTGGGTCGCGGTGAACCGGGTGAGCAGCGGGCCGCACTTGGACGCCTTGTCCGCCGGTTTCGAGACGAAGGAGATCTTCGGGTTGTTCTCGCCCGCGGTGAAGGAGTAGGTGCGGCGCTCCGGCCCGGACCGCCAGTTCGCCTTCCCCGGTTCGGTGCTCTTCGTGGTGAAGGACGCGGGCCGGTCGTCCGCGCTCCCGGCCGCGGTCAGGTCGTAGCCCTGCCCGTTCGCGACCTCGTCGGGTCTGCACTCGGTCAGGGCGCCGGGGCTGTCGTCCCAGGCCACGGTGACCTTCGCGCCTTTCTGGACCCGCCAGAGCCGGGTGGTCAGGGTGCCCTGCTTGGGGCTGACGTCACGGTTGAGGGCGGTCGCCTGGACCTTGTCGGGGTGGCCGGCGGCGGTGGCGGAGAGGAGCTGGGTCCCGGCCGCCGTCCACCGGTCCGGGGGCTTGGTCGCGGTCCCGGTGGCGACGAGGGGTTCCGCGTGGTCGGCGTTCTCGACGGGGACGGCGACCGGTTCCGCGGCGGCGGCCGGGGCGGGCGGGGCGGTGAGGACGAGCGAGCCGCCGAGCAGGGCGGTCAGGCAGCGTCGGGCACGGCGTCGTGGCACGGCTGTCTCCTTGGTCTGGAGCGGGGTGCCCCGCGTCCGGGGCGTGGGGGCCGGGGGCGGTCCGGTCAGCAGGCCCACCAGGCGGACGGGGGAACGATCACATCCGTGGCGGACAGCCGCTCCCGCATGCCGGAGGAGGAGTGGCACAGCTCGGCCGTGCCGGAGGCGGCGGACTGGTCGCGGGGGACGGCGTGGAAGTCCTGCTGCGCCTGGGCGTGGCTGTTCTGGCCCTGCTGCCAGGTGTTCTGGGCCTGGCCGGTCATCGGCTTGCTGCAATCGTGGAAACTCGCCGACTGGCAGGCGTCGTTGGCGGCCTGGTTCGCGCCGACGCCCTTGCAGGACTCGCTCGCCGGGATGCCGTTGATCGATCCGCACGGGTCGGTTCCCGGGGCGGAGGGCACCGGCTTGGCCGGGGGCACCGGGGGAGGCGACGGTTTGCCGGGCGTGGGCGGTTCGGGGGCCGGCATCGGCGGGGTGGGGGCGGCGGCGATGCCGGGGCCCGCGCCGTGCTGCGGCTGCGGGGTGGCGGCGGAGCCGGGCGCGACGGGGGCGGCCGCGGCTACGGGCACAGGTGCGGTGAGGGGAGCGGGCGCGGCGACGGGGGCCGGTCCGGGGTCGAGGGCGACCAGGCCCGCCACGACCGCGATTCCGGCGAGGACGGGCAGCAGGCGCGCGCGGAGATCACGCATGGAACTCCTTTTCGTCAGGGGGCCGGTGGCCGCCCTGACGCCGCGGCCACCCGCCGCCAGACTCCGGTACCCCGCTCGGCCCTGCCATCCGACCGCAATGGATCTTGAGCCATTAGCGGACAACTGCCTACGGGTGGCCGTAACGCCGCGTCAGATCGCGCCGGGGCCCCGGTGTTCGAGCACGGTCGCGCCCTCGGCCGGCGAGGTCGCGACCCGGGCCGTACGGCAGGTCCCCGAGGCGAGCAGGGCCTCGGCCACCTCGTCCGCCGACTCCGGGGACTTGGCGAGGAACGCCGTCGTGGGTCCCGAGCCCGAGACCAGCGCGGCCAGCGCGCCCGCCGCCGTGCCCGCCGCCAGGGTGTCCGCCAGGGAGGGGCGCAGGGCGAGGGCCGCGGGCTGGAGGTCGTTCGACACGGTGGCCGCCAGCGCGGTGGCGTCACCGGTACGGAGGGCGTCGAGCAGCGCCGGGTCGGCGGCCGGGGCCGGTACGGGGGTACCGGCGGTGAGGCGGTCGAACTCCCGGAAGACCGTCGGGGTGGAGAGCCCGCCGTCCGCGACCGCGAACACCCAGGAGAAGCCGCCACCGGTCTCCAGGGGCGTGAGCTGTTCCCCGCGCCCGGTGCCCAGCGCCGCCCCGCCGATCAGGCTGAACGGTACGTCGCTGCCCAACTCGGCGCAGATGTCGAGGAGTTCGTCCCGCGAGGAGTGCAGCGACCAGAGCGTGTCACAGGCCAGCAGGGCGCCCGCGCCGTCCGCGCTGCCGCCCGCCATGCCGCCGGCCACCGGGATGTCCTTGGCGATGTGGATATGGACGGACGGGTCGATGCCGTGGCGCCGCGCCAGCGCGAGCGCGGCGCGCGCCGCGAGGTTCGTCGGGTCCAGGGGGACCTGGCCGGCGTCCGGGCCCTCGCAGGTGATCCGGAGCGTGTCGGCGGGCTCCACCGTGATCTCGTCGTACAGGCCGACGGCGAGGAAGACATTGGCCAGGTCGTGGAAGCCGTCGGGGCGCGCGGCGCCCACCGCGAGCTGGACGTTGACCTTGGCCGGGACCCGTACCCGTACCCGCTGCCGGCCGCTCACGCGCCCGCCCCCTTCGATTCCGCGATCCGCGCGAACTCCTCCACCGTCAGCGACTCCCCGCGCGCCTGCGGCGACACCCCGGCGGCGACCAGCGCCGCCTCCGCGGCCGGGGCGGAGCCCGCCCAGCCGGCGAGCGCCGCGCGCAGGGTCTTGCGGCGCTGCGCGAAGGCGGCGTCGACGACCGCGAAGACCTCGGTCCTGGACGCCGTCGTGCGCACCGGCTCGGCCCTGCGTACGAGCGAGACCAGCCCGGAGTCGACATTGGGCGCGGGCCAGAAGACGGTCCGGCCGATCGCGCCGGCGCGCTTCACGTCCGCGTACCAGTTGGCCTTGACCGACGGCACCCCGTACACCTTGTTGCCCGGTGTCGCGGCCAGCCGGTCGGCGACCTCCGCCTGGACCATGATCAGGGTGCGTTCGATGGTCGGGAAGTGCTCCAGCATGTGCAGCAGCACCGGGACGGCGACGTTGTACGGCAGGTTCGCGACCAGCGCGGTCGGCGCCGGGCCCGGCAGCTCCCGTACCCGCATCGCGTCCGAGTGGACGAGCGCGAACCGCTCGGCGCGCTCCGGCATCCGGGCGGCGATCGTCGCGGGCAGGGCGCCCGCGAGGATGTCGTCGATCTCCACCGCCGTCACCCGGTCCGCCGCCTCCAGCAGCGCCAGGGTCAGCGAGCCGAGCCCGGGGCCGATCTCCACGACCACGTCGTCGGGGCGCACCTCGGCGGTGCGGACGATCCGGCGGACGGTGTTGGCGTCGATGACGAAGTTCTGCCCGCGCTGCTTGGTCGGGCGCACGCCCAGCGCCGCCGCCAGTTCACGGACGTCCGCCGGGCCCAGCAGGGCGTCGGAGACGGCGGCGGGAGGGGCGGGCGGGGTGTCGGAAGGGACGCCGGAGGGGGCGTCCGGTACGTCGGGCTCAGTGGTGCTCACCCGGTCAGCCTACGGCCGCAGTGCGGCCACGGGCTCGCCCCCCGCTGTACGTAGAGCTTCTTGGCGCGGTACGTCTGCTCGGTGGCCGGGGCGTCCTGGGGGCGTCCGCTGCCGCCGAGGGCGTGCCAGGTCCCGGTGTCGAACTGGTAGAGCCCGCCGTAGCTCCCCGACGCGTCCACCGCGTCGGGCCGCCCGCCGGACTCGCAGGCGGCGAGCCCGCCCCAGTTGAGCCCGTCCGCGCCCGCGACGGACGACGGCATCACCTTCGTACCGACCCGGACCCGCTGTGTGACCGGCGCGCGCACCGTCTCCGTACGGATCCTGCGGGGTTTCTGGCGTACGCCGTTGACGGTGCGCAGCGCGTACGTGATCCGGCGCGCGCCCGCGTGCCCGGCCTGCTCGACCACCTCGGTGCCGCGCGGCAGCGCGGGATCGGCGGTGCGCACGGTGTCGTACGGGACGGTCTCCTCGCGGGTCTCCTCGCCGGCGGTGACGCGCAGGACCGTGACGACCTGGCCGTCGCGCGGGAAGCTGTCGCCCGGTACGGAGGTGGTGTCCTGGCCGCGCAGGGCGATCCCGGTCTCGGCGAGCGCCTCGGCGACGGTGGCCGCGTTGGTGCGGAGCCGGTGTTCGCGGCCGTCGGCCAGGATGGTGAGAGCGCGCTCGGTGCGTACGTCGAGCGCCAGTCCGTGGCGGGCGATGGCGGCGGAGCGCGACACGGAGAGGTACGCGCCCTCGGCGCGCACCCCGAGCTGGCGCAGCGCGCCGTCGACCGTGCGGGCCGTGGTCCAGACGCGGCGGCGCTGTCCGTCGAGGGTGAGCAGGACGGGGCGGCCGTAGCGGACGACGACCTCGTCGCCGTGGCCGAGCGCGGCGGCGGGCGCGGGGGCGACGATGTCGTGGGCGCCGACGGCGACGCCCTCGTGGGCGAGGAGTTCCCCGACGTCTCCGGCGAAGGTGTGCATGGTGCGCGGTACGCCGTCGACGCTCAGCCGGACGGCTTTGTCGTGGACGAGGAAGGCGGAGGTGCCGCCCGCGAGGAACGCGACGACGAGGGCCTGCGGGAGCAGCCGGCGCAGCGCCTCGGGGGTCGCGGGGGCGGCGGGGCCGCGGCGCCGGGAGGGAGCGCGGCGCCCGCCGCGGGTCGCACGGTGACTGCCCTGTGCATTGCTCACGACGCTCCACGGGATCCGGTGCGGGATGCCCCCGGACCCTAGCGGAGCTTCGGTCACTCTCCAAAGCGGCTCGGCTACCCAGCGTACCCACTCGCACAGGGGCCCGATTCGGCGGCGGCCCCGCGCCGGTGCGACCGGGGTCCGGTCCCGTGCGCGCCCCGGGGTTCAGTAATCGAACGCCCGGGCCGTGTTCCGCGCGATCGCCTCGGCCATCGCGTCCTCGCCGATCCCCCGGACCTCCGCCATGGCCCGCAGGGTGACGGGAATGAGATACGGGGCATTCGGCCTGCCCCGAAAGGGCGCGGGGGTGAGAAAAGGTGCGTCGGTCTCGACCAGGACACGATCGAGCGGCGCTACGGTGAGCGCATCACGCAACAATTGAGCGTTTTTGAAGGTGACATTTCCTGCGAAGGACAGGTAATAACCGGCTGCGGCACAAATCTCGGCCATTTCGGCGTCGCCGGAATAGCAATGGAAAATCGTGCGTTCCGGAGCGCCTTCCTCCGCGAGGATACGGAGCACGTCGGCGTGCGCCTCGCGGTCGTGGATCACCAGCGCCTTCCCGTGGCGCTTGGCGATCTCGATGTGGGCGCGGAACGAGCGCTCCTGCGCCGCACGGCCCTCGGGCCCCGTACGGAAGTGGTCGAGCCCGGTCTCGCCGACGGCCCGTACCTGCTCCAGCGCGGCCAGCGCGTCGATCCCGTCCAGCGCGTCGTCCAGCGCCGCTTCGCCGCCGCCCGGGCGGGCGCCCTGGCGCGACCAGCCGTCGGGGTCGCCGTGCACGAGGCGCGGCGCCTCGTTGGGGTGGAGCGCGACCGCCGCGTGGACGCTGTCGTACACCGCGGCGGTCTCGGCGGCCCAGCGCGATCCCTTGAGGTCGCACCCCACCTGGACCACGGTCGTGACCCCGACGGAGGCGGCCTTCTCCAGCGCCTCGGCGACGGTGCCTTCCTGCATGTCCAGATGGGTGTGCGCGTCCGCGACCGCCACCCGCAGGGGTTCGGGCAGCGGCGGCGGGGCTTCCTTCGAACTCATGGGCGCGATCCTACGGGGGACCGGTCCCCCGGGATCCGGACGGATCCGTCGGGCGGTACCGGCCCCGCGCGCTCACGGGCGGTGGTGGTGCTGGAACGGGTGCAGCAGGTCGGAGAGGTGCCAGTGGTGGTGCCCCTCGGCGGGCTTCTCCGCGGATCCGGCGGACCTCTCCCCGCCCGGCGTCCGGGCGGGTATCTCCTCGCCCGGCTGCCCTTCCGCGCCCGCGCCCCCCAGGTCCCCGGCCGCCGCGCCCGCCGGCGCGGCCTTCGCCGCCGCGGACCGCTTCGCCGGGTGGTGCTGCTCGGTCATCAGCGCCCGGACCGACGAGACCTGTCCGGACCTCATGATGCGTACGACGTGGCCGCCGCAGTTCTGGCAGGTCGGGCTGGAGAGCGGGGAGGGAACCCGCACCCCGTCCGTCTTGTACACCACGACATTCTGTCCCGAGCCGTCGACATGATGCTCTATGTCGTAAGCCTGCTCCCAGCCGTGTCCACAGCGCATGCAACAAAAGGCATATGCCTCGTGAACTACGGCGGTGCCCGTGATCTCACTCATGCCAGCTCCTCTCCACTGACCCAGTGGACGCCTTCGAAGGCGGGAGCGCATCAGCGCCTGTCGATTATTGGATGGGTCTTGGCCTTCTCATGTCCCAATGACCCGGCACGCGGTCTGCGCTTTACATTTCACGATAGTCCTTTACCTTCTGCGGGGGCCGTGCGCGCCGCGTTTTTTGACGCGACGACAGCATCGAACACCTCCCGCTTGGGCAGGCCCGCCTCGACGGCGACGGCGGCGATCGCCTCCTTGCGCCGCTCCCCCGCCTCCTCCCTCACGCGTACCCGCCGTACCAGCTCCTCGGCGTCGAGATCGCCGGGTACCGGGTCGGGGGCGCCCGCCACGACGACGGTGATCTCGCCCCGTACGCCCTCGGCCGCCCACGCCGCCAGCTCCCCCAGGGGGCCGCGCTTGATCTCCTCGTACGTCTTGGTCAGCTCACGGCAGACGGCGGCCCTGCGGTCGGCGCCGAAGACCTCCGCCATCGCGGCGAGCGTGTCGTCCAGCCGGTGCGGGGCCTCGAAGTAGACGAGCGTGCGCCGCTCCCCCGCCACCTCGCGGAGCTTGCCCAGCCGCTCGCCCGCCTTGCGCGGCAGGAACCCCTCGAAGCAGAAGCGGTCCACGGGCAGCCCGGAGAGCGCCAGCGCGGTCAGCACGGCCGAGGGCCCCGGTACGGCCGTGACCCGGATGCCCTGCTCGACGGCGGCCGCCACCAGCCGGTAGCCGGGGTCGGAGACGGACGGCATGCCCGCGTCCGTGACCAGCAGCACCCGCGCCCCGCCCGTCAGCGCCGCCACCAGCTCGGGCGTCCGCGCGGACTCGTTCCCCTCGAAGTACGACACGACGCGCCCCCGGGTGTGCACCCCGAGCGCCTGGGTGAGCCGGCGCAGCCGCCGGGTGTCCTCGGCGGCGATCACCTCGGCGGTCTCCAGCTCGGCGGCGAGCCGGGGCGGGGCGTCCGCGACATCGCCGATGGGCGTGCCCGCGAGGACCAGCGTTCCGGGGGAGGCCGAGCCGCTGGTCGCGGAGGTCGTCGGGGCGGCTGTCGGGGGCGGTGTTCCAGGCGTCGCAGTCACATCCGCCATCCTCGCAGGGCCGGACGCACGCCTCGCACAGCGGCGTTCCCTACGATGGCGCGGTGACCAGTACTGCGCCAGAAGCCCTCCAGGGGCCCGACGCCGACGAGAAGCAGCCCTCATGGCCTCAGCGGCTGCGCCGATTCGGCCATGCCCCGCGGCCGGTGACGGGCCTGCGCGAACGCCTGGTGCCGCCCTACACCCGGCCCTCGGACCGGCTGTGGGCCGTGCTCGGGGTGCCGGCCCCGCTGACCGAGCGGCTGGTCCGCTGGTCGGCGTGGGGCGGCCCGGCGCTCGTGGCGCTCTTCGCGGGTGTGCTGCGGTTCTGGAACCTGGGCAGCCCCAAGGCGGTGATATTCGACGAGACGTACTACGCCAAGGACGCCTGGGCCCTGATCAACCAGGGGTACGAGGGGAGCTGGCCCAAGGACGTCGACGCGTCGATCCTCAAGGACCCGTCCTCCGTCCCGGTCCCGGTCGACCCCGGCTACGTGGTGCATCCGCCGGTCGGCAAGTGGGTCATCGGCCTCGGCGAGCAGATGTTCGGCTTCACCCCCTTCGGCTGGCGCTTCATGGTGGCGGTGCTCGGCACGCTCTCCGTGCTGATGCTCTGCCGGATCGGGCGGCGCCTCTTCCGCTCCACCTTCCTGGGGTGCCTGGCGGGCGCGCTGCTCGCGGTGGACGGCCTGCACTTCGTGATGAGCCGCACGGCCCTGCTCGACCTGGTGCTGATGTTCTTCGTGCTGGCCGCGTTCGGCTGTCTGCTGATCGACCGCGACCGGGCCAGGGCCCGGCTGGCGGCGGCGCTCCCGGTGGACGAGGGCGAGGGCGTGCTGCGCCCGGACGCCGCGGTCGCCGAGGGGCTGCGCCTGGGGTGGCGGCCGTGGCGGCTGGCCGCCGGGCTGATGCTGGGCCTGGCCTTCGCGACGAAGTGGAACGGGCTCTACATCCTGGCCGCCTTCGCGGTCATGGCGGTCCTGTGGGACGTGGGCGCGCGGCGTACGGCGGGTGCGGTACGGCCGTACCTGGCGGTGCTGAAGCGGGACATCGTCCCGGCGTTCTTCTCGACGGTGCCGGTCGCGATCGCCACGTACCTCGCCTCGTGGACCGGGTGGATCGTCACCGACAAGGGCTACTTCCGGGACTGGGCCGCGACGGCGGGCAAGGGCGGCCACTTCACCTGGCTGCCGGACTGGGTGCGCAGCCTGTGGCACTACGAGTACGAGGTGTACCAGTTCCACATCAACCTGACGTCCGGCCACACCTACCAGTCCAACCCGTGGAGCTGGATCGTGCTGGGCCGCCCGGTCTCGTACTTCTACGAGGACCCGGCCGCCGGCCAGGACGGCTGCCCGGCGTCGACCGCCGGGAAGTGCGCCCGCGAGGTGCTGGCGCTCGGCACGCCGATGCTGTGGTGGGCGGGCGCGTTCGCCCTGCTCTACGTCCTGTGGCGGTGGTTCTTCCGCCGCGACTGGCGGGCGGGCGCGATCGCCTGCGCGGTGGCGGTCGGCTGGGGCCCCTGGATGCTCTACCAGGAGCGGACGATCTTCCTCTTCTACGCGGTCGTCTTCGTCCCGTACCTCTGTCTGGCCGTGGCGATGATGATCGGCGCGATCCTGGGCCCGCGCGGCGCGGACGAGCGGCGCAGGACGATCGGCGCGGTCGGCGCGGGCGTCCTGGTCCTGCTGATCGTCTGGAACTTCATCTATTTCTGGCCGATCTACACGGGCACGGCGATCCCGCTCGACTCGTGGCGCAACCGGATGTGGCTGGACACCTGGGTGTAGCGGGGCGGCTTCCCGGCCCCGTGGGGCCACCGGGCCCGTGGGGCCACCGGGCCCGTGGGGCCACCGGGCCCTGTGGGGCGGCCGGTTCCGGTGAGGCCGCCGGGGCCGGCCGGCCGCGGCGGCGGATCCGGCGGCCGGACAGCGGTCGCCTCGCCCCGGATCCTGGTGTAGATCTGTCCGTATGGCCCGATTGGCCCGACGTCCAGGCGAGCCCCGGCCCTCAACCGGCGCACGGTCCTGGAGGCGGGCCGGATCCTGGTGGCGCCTCGGCACCAGCAGCGTCGCCGGGCAGGTCTTCCTCTTCCAGGCCGTGATCGTGCTGCTGCTGGTGGCCGCCGCCGCGACCGCCGTCGTCCTCCAGGCCCACCGCGACAGCCAGCAGGAGGCGACGAACCGTTCCCTCGCCGTTGCCGGGACGTTCGCGAACTCCCCCGGCATGGTGGCCGCGCTGCTCTCCCCCGACCCGACCGCGATCCTCCAGCCGCGCGCCGAGGCCGCGCGCAAGCTCTCCGGCGTCGACTTCGTCGTCGTCACCAACGCGCAGGGCATTCGGTACACCCACCCCAACCCGGCCCGGATCGGCCAGCACTTCGTCGGCAACATCAAGCCCGCCCAGGAGGGCCACGCCTTCACCGCGCGGAACGTCGGCACGCTGGGCCCCGCCGTGTACGCGGTGGTGCCGGTCTTCGGCCCCGGCCACAAGGTCATCGGCCTGGTCTCGGCCGGGATCACCATCGCCAAGGTCAGCACCGCCGTGGAGCAGCAGCTCCCCGTCCTCCTCGGGGCGGCCGCCGGCGGTCTGCTGCTGACCACCGCCGGAACGGTGTTCATGAACCGCCGGCTGCGCCGGCAGACCCACGGGCTCGGACCGGCCGAGATGACCCGGATGTACGAGCACCACGACGCGGTCCTGCACGCCGTACGCGAGGGCGTGCTCATCGTCGGCGGCGACGGCCGGCTGCTGCTCGCCAACGACGAGGCGTCCCTCCTGCTCGGCCTCCCCCCGGACCCGGAGGGCCGGTACGTCTCGGAGCTGGGGCTCGCCCCGGAGACGGAGCGGCTGCTCGCCTCCGAACGGGTCGCCGACGACGAGGTGGTCAACTCCGGGGAGCGGCAGCTCGTCCTGAACCGGCGCCCCACCGACCGGGCCGGCGGACCGCCCGGCTGGGTGACCACGCTGCGCGACTCCACCGAGCTGCGCGCCCTGTCCGGGCGGGCCGAGCGGGCCCGCGGCCGGCTCGCCCTCCTCTACGAGGCGACCACCCAGATCGGCACCACCCTGGACGTGACGCGTACGGCCGAGGAGCTGGCCCGGGTGGCCTCCCCCCGCTTCGCGGACTTCGTCACCGTCGACCTCGCGGAACCGGTCCTGAGCGGCAAGGAACCCGGCCCGCGGGCCGGGGAGGCGCTGCGCAGGATCGCCGTGCACGGGGTCGCGGCCGACTCACCGCTCTACCGGGTCGGCACGGAGTTCAGCCTGGTGCCGTTCTCCCCGCAGAGCGAGAGCCTGGTCATCGGGGAGCCGGTCCTCACCGGCGATCTGCGCTCCTCGGACACCTGGAGCCGGCACGACCCCGAGCGCGGCGAACTCCTGCTGGAGTACGGGTTCCACTCCTTCATCACCGTTCCGCTGCTGGCCAGGGGCGTCATGCTGGGGATGGTCAACTTCTGGCGGGCGCGGCGCCCCGAGCCCTTCGAGCAGGACGACATCTCGCTCGCCGGTGAGCTGGCCGGCCGCGCCGCCGTGTGCATCGACAACGCGCGCCGCTACACGCACGAGCACACCATGGCCGTCGTGCTCCAGCACAGCCTGCTGCCCAACCGGCTGCCGGAGCAGAGCGCCCTCGACCTCGCCTACCGCTATCTGCCGGCCGAGTCGGGCGTGGGCGGCGACTGGTTCGACGTGCTGGCCCTGCCGGGCGCGCGGGTGGCGCTGGTGGTGGGCGACGTGGTCGGGCACGGGGTGCACGCGGCGGCCACGATGGGGCGGCTGCGGACGGCCGTCGCCAACTTCTCCGCGCTCGACCTGCCGCCCGAGGAGCTGCTGGGCCATCTGGACGAGCTGGTCAGCCGGATCGACGCGGAGGAGCAGGACGCGGACGCGCCGGTGGAGGACGGCTCGGCGCCCCGGCCCTCCGAGGGCAGGACCGCCGTCACCGGGGCCACCTGCGTGTACGCGGTCTACGACCCGGCCTCCGGGCTCTGCACGGTGGCCCGCGCCGGCCACCCGCCGCCCGCCCTCGTCCACCCGGACGGCACCGCCGAGTTCCTGGACCTGCCCGCCGGGCTGCCGCTCGGGATCGGCGGGCTGCCGTACGAGACGACGGAGTTCACCCTGGAGGAGGGCAGCCGGCTGGTGCTGTACACGGACGGGCTGATCGAGGACCGCGCGTGGGACATCGACGTGGGCTTCGACCATCTGCGGACGGCGCTCACCGGGACCCCCGGGCAGGACCCGGACGCCACCTGCGAGGCGGTGCTGCACGCGCTGGTCCCCGACCGGCCGAACGACGACATCGCCGTCCTGGTCGCCCGGGTCCGCCGGCTCGACGCGGACCGGATCGCCGAGTGGACGGTGCCGCACGACCCGGCGGCGGTGGCCGCCGTACGCGCCCAGGTCAGCCGCCGGCTCACCGAATGGGGGCTGGCGGAGGCGGCGTTCACCACCGAGCTGGTGCTGAGCGAGCTGATCACCAACGCCATCCGGTACGCCTCGGGGCCCATCGGGGTCCGGCTGCTCCGCGACCGTACGCTGATCTGCGAGGTCTCCGACACCAGCGCCACCTCCCCGCATCTGCGCGCCGCCGCGGCCACCGACGAGGGCGGGCGGGGGCTCTTCCTGGTCGCGCAGTTCGCCGACCGGTGGGGTACGCGGTACACGGCGCGCGGCAAGGTCATCTGGACGGAGACGGCGCTGCCGCGCCATGGCGGCTGACTCCCGCCCGCCCCGGCCTCTGTAGCAGTCCGGTAACGCTCTCCTCGTGTGACTCACCCGTCCCGTAGAGTTCCGAGTCGATGACGTACTTGAACATGTTCAGATGTTCGAGGCTCCTGGGGAGGGGTGACCACCGCTCATGCGCAGTGGAGCGAAGACCGCCGTCATAGGCGGAGTTTTTCTCGTGTTCGCCGGTGGGGTGGGTTACGGCGCGTACAACGTCTACAACGGGATGACCGGCGACGGCACGGACGCGAAGACGAAGTCGGCCTCGACCCGCGAGGTCAGGACCGGACCGCTGAGCGCCGACGAGATCGAGCAGGCGTCCGAGGACTTCCTGGGCAAGTGGGCGGAGGGCGGCGACGCGGCGGCCGTCGCGCAGCTCACCAACAACCCCACGGCCGCGACGCCCGTCATCGGCGCGTACCGCACCGAGGCCCATGTCACCGACGTGACGATCACTCCGGGCCCGGCGGTCGGCGCGAAGGTTCCGTTCACCGTCAAGGCGAAGGTCGAGCTGGACGGCGCGAGCAAGCCCTGGACGTACACCTCGGAACTGACCGTGGTGCGCGGGCTGTCGACGGGACGGCCGCTGGTCTCCTGGGCGCCGTCGGTGATCCACCCGAAGCTGACCGGGACCAACCGCCTGGAGACGGCGAAGGCGTCCGTACCGCCCATCAAGGCGGTCGACCGCAACGGCGTCGAGCTGACGAAGGAGAAGTACCCGTCCCTCGGGTCGGTCCTCGACCAGCTCCGCGAGCGGTACGGCAAGGAGGCGGGCGGCGCGGCCGGCATCGAGCTGATGCTGAAGAGCGACACGGGCGCGGACGGCACCACCGGCCCCGACGCCCCCGCCGACGAGAGCCTGCTGACCCTCTCCCAGGGCAAGGAGGGCACGCTGAGGACGACGCTCGACGCGAACGTCCAGGCCGCCGCCGAGACCTCGGTGAAGAAGTTCAGCGAGGCGTCGGTCGCGGCGGTCAAGCCCAGCACGGGCGAGATCCTGGCCGTCGCGAACAACCGCAAGGACGGCTTCAACGCGGCGATGCTCGGCAAGCAGGCCCCCGGCTCCACGCTGAAGATCGTGACGGCCGCGATGCTGCTGGAGAAGGACCTGATCGGCGCGGACCGGACCGCCGAGTGCCCGAAGAACGCGATCTACATGGGGCGCACCTTCAAGAACCTGGACGACTTCTCCATCGACGGGCAGCCCTTCTCCCAGAGCTTCGCCCGCTCCTGCAACACCGCCTTCATCAAGCTGATCGACGACGTGGGCGACGACGGCGCGCTGACCAAGGAGGCCGCCGAGGTCTTCGGGATCGGCCTCGACAACTGGAAGACAGGGGTCGCGTCCTTCGACGGCTCCATCCCCAGCTCGTCGGGGGGCGAGGCGGCGGCCCAGTACATCGGGCAGGGCACGGTCCAGATGAACGTGCTCAACATGGCGTCGGTCACGGCCACCGCGAAGAACGGCGCGTTCAAGCAGCCGGTCGTCGTCGCGCCTTCACTGGACGACCGGGAGATCGCGACGGCGGCGCGCTCGCTGCCGTCGGGCGTGGCGCAGCAGTTGCGCTCCATGATGCGGCTGACGGCGACGAGCGGTACGGGCGCGAAGGCGATGGCCGGGCTCGGCGGGGACAAGGGCGCGAAGACCGGCTCCGCGGAGGTCGACGGCCAGGAGACGTCGAACAGTTGGTTCACGGGCTACCACGACGACCTCGCCGCGGCGGCGGTCGTGGAGGCCGGCGGCCACGGGGGCGACGCGGCGGGACCGGTGGTCGCGGCGGTGCTGGCGGCGGGGTGAAAGCGGCTCGCGTGACCGGCGGCGTGGGGGCTAGCGTGCGGGGGCATGACCACTCCTGACACCACCCCAGAGGCCACCCCGCCCCCCGGCGCCGCCGTGCACCCGCGCTTCGCGGAGGCGCTGCGCGAACTGGGCCTGGACGCCCTCACGGAGCGGGTCCGCACCTTCCCCGACGCCACACGCACCGCCGCCCAGGCCGCGGCGGCGGTCGGCTGCGACCTGGCCGAGATCGTCAAGTCCCTGGTCTTCGAGGCGGACGGGGTCCCGGTGCTGGTCCTGGTGGACGGCGCGTCCCGGGTCGACGTGGAGCGCGTACGGCGGGAGCTGGGCGCGGCCTCGGTGAAGCGCGCGGACGCCACGCTGGTACGGGAGACCACGGGGTACGCGATCGGCGGCGTACCGCCCTTCGGCCACCGTACGAGGACCCGGGTGCTGGCCGACCGGGGGCTGCTCGCCCATCAGGTGGTGTGGGCGGCGGCGGGGACACCGCACACGGTCTTCCCGATGGAACCGGGCACGCTGATCGGACACGCGGGCGGCACACCGGTGGACGTACGCGAGGGCTCCGGGGCGTGACCCCGCTGGTCGTGGCGGCGGTCCTGGCGGCGGCGGTGACCCACGCCACCTGGAACGCCATCGCGCACAGGTTCGCGGACCAGCTCGTGGCCTTCACGCTGATCAGCGGAGGGGCCGCCGTCATCGGCGCGGTGCTCGCCTGCCTCACCCCGCTGCCGGACGCGGGCGCCTGGCCGTACCTGCTGGTCTCCGCGCTGCTCCACGTCGGCTACATGACCCTGCTCATGCGCTCGTTCACCCTGGGCGACTTCGGCCAGATGTACCCGATCGCGCGCGGCACGGCGCCGCTGGTGGTGACCGTCGTGGCCGTCCTCGTCGTCGGCGAGACGATGGACGCGTGGCAGACGGCGGGCGTCGTGGTCGCCTCGGCGGGCCTGGTGGGCGTGGCCCTGTGGGGCATCAGGGGCTCCCGCGCGGCGCCCCACTGGCCGGCGCTGCTGGCCGCGCTGGCGACGGGCCTGGCGATCGCCGCGTACACGGTGGTGGACGGCGTGGGCGTGCGCGCCGCGGGCACACCGCTCGGCTACATCGCCTGGCTGATGATCCTGGAGGGCGTTCTGATCCCGGCGTACGCCCTGTACACCCGCCGCGGCCGGCTCCTCCGTCAGCTCCGCCCGCAGGCCCCGCTGGGCCTGCTCGGCGCGGCTCTCTCGATGCTCGCCTACGGCCTCGTCCTCTGGGCCCAGACCCGCGCTCCCCTGGGCCCGGTCTCGGCGCTGCGGGAGTCCTCGATCATCGTGGGCGCGGTGATAGGGACGGTCTTCTTCAAGGAGCGCTTCGGCACACCGAGGATCGTGGCGGCGGGCCTGATGGTGGTGGGCATCGGGCTGATGCTGCACGCGAGCTGAGCGCGGGGCGTCGGGGGCGTGGGGCGGGGGGCGGGGGCGCCGCACCGTCAGTGGTCCCGGCGGGCGTTGAGGCGGGCGGCCTGACGGGTCAGGTGGTCGCGTTCGGCGAGGTCGGGGGCCTTGCGGGCCGCCTCCGTGTAGAGGCGCGCCGCCGTCGCCGGGTCGCCGTCGCGCTCGTGGAGGTACGCCGCCACCGCCGCGTGGCGGGGCAGCGAGGCGTCCAGCACGGCGAGTGCCGCCAGTCCGGCGCGGGGCCCGTCGGCCTCTCCGACGGCGACCGCGCGGTTGAGCCGGACGACCGGGCTGTCGGTCAGGCGGGCGAGTTCGTCGTACCACTCGACGATCTGCGGCCAGTCGGTCTCCCCGGCGGTGGGCGCGTCGGCGTGGAGGGCCGCGATGGCGGCCTGGGCCTGGAACTCGCCCAGCCGGTCGCAGGCGAGGGCCGCCTGGAGGATCCGGACGCCCTCGGCGATCGACGCGGTGTCCCACCGGCCGCGGTCCTGCTCGGCGAGCGGGACCAGGCTGCCGTCGGGCGCGGTCCTGGCGGCGCGCCGGGCGTGGTGGAGCAGCATGAGGGCGAGCAGCCCGGCCACCTCGGGGTGGTCGATACGGGCGGCGAGCTGCCGGGTGAGCCGGATGGCCTCGGCGGCGAGGTCGACGTCGCCGGAGTAGCCCTCGTTGAAGACCAGGTAGAGGACGCGCAGAACTGTGGCGACATCGCCGGGCCGGTCGAGGCGGACTCCGGAGACGGTGCGCTTGGCGCGGCTGATGCGCTGCGCCATGGTCGCCTCGGGCACCAGATACGCCTGGGCGATCTGGCGGGTGGTCAGCCCGCCGACCGCGCGCAGGGTGAGCGCGACCGCCGACGCCGGGGTCAGCGACGGGTGGGCGCACAGGAAGTAGAGCTGGAGCGTGTCGTCCACCGCGGGCGCCGGCCCCGGCACCGGTTCCTCCTCGACGCGGTCCTCGCGCCTGCGGCGTGCGGTGTCGGCGCGCGTCGCGTCGAGGAACTTGCGCCAGGCCACGGTGACCAGCCAGCCCTTGGGGTCCCGCGGCGGATCGGCGGTCCAGACCCGGAGCGCCTCGACCAGCGCGTCCTGTACGGCGTCCTCGGCCGCCGCGAAGTCGGCTCCGCGGCGGACGAGGACGGCGAGCACACCGGGCGTGAGGCTCCGGAGGAGAGCCTCGTTCATCGACGAGGTCACTCCGTGATGGTGGGCGGCGCGGACAGGAACGGGCGCACCTCCAGCCACTCGTGGATCGGCCTGCCGCCCGCTCCCGGGGCGGCCGACAGCTCTCCGGCCAGCTCCACGGCGCGGTCGTAGCTGTCGACGTCGATGATCATCCAGCCGGCGATGAGGTCCTTGGTCTCGGCGAACGGTCCGTCGGTGACCGGCGGGCGCCCCTCGCCGTCGTAGCGGACCCAGGCCCCCTCGGGGGCGAGCGCCTGGCCCTCGACGAACTCGCCGGTCTTCTCCAGCCGGGCCGCGAAGTCGTTCATGTACTGCATGTGCGCCGAGATCTCCTCTGGGCTCCAGCGGTCCATGGGCACGTCGTTGGCGGGGGCCGGGGCGCCGCGGTAGTGCTTCAGCAGCAGGTACTTCGCCATCGTGGTTCTCCTCGGTGCTCGTACGACCCATTGTGGTCGCCTTCACCCCGGGGACGGAGCCGGACGCGGGTTCTCGACATCGCCCCGCGAAGTTTTTTCCGGGGATTGTGCGGGCCCCGTACGTGAGGGGCGAACGGGTGGCGTCCGCGGCCGGTGGACACCCCGGTCCAGGGTGTCCACCGGCCACGGGAGCGCCCCACACAGGCCCTAGTAGGGGCGCGCCCGCTTCGCGAAGGCCGGGGCCACCTGGTCCTGGGCCGTGCGGGGGAAGGCGACGGTGTTCGGGTCGCCGTCCGAGACGTACCAGTTCTTGCCCTCCGCCAGCTTGTCCAGCCAGCGGGACGAACCGAACTCGGCGTCCGCGTCCTTGGGGCCCGCCGAGCGGATCCGCGGGATCGCGCCGGGCTTGAACGCCTTGTCGAACGGCGAGACCGAGGGGTTGGCGCCCACGAGGTACACCCCGTCGTAGCGGTAGCCCGTGCCCTTCGCGGCGACCCCGGCCTCCTGCGGCATCGCCCCGAAGGGCAGCGCGAGGGAGGTGACCCGGTCCCCGCCCCCCGCGGTCAGGATGGCCTGCTGCCCGGCGGCGATGGCCTTCGCGGCGCCCGCCTGGTCCAGGGAGCCCAGGTTCTGGTGGCGGTCGGTGTGGTTGCCGACCTCGTGGCCGTGCTTCTTCAGCCAGGTCAGCGCCTTGGCCGAGCCGGTGGCCGAGAAGGCGTCCGCGTTGACGAAGAAGGTCGCCACCGGCTTGAACCCGGGGTGCTTCCTCGCCGTCTCCTCCAGGATGGCGACGGCCGTGCCCGCCACCGGCTTTCCGTCCTGGCCCAGGCGCACCTGGCTGTTGGTCGAGTCGTCGAAGGTGAGGACCACCGGGTGGGTCCCGGCCGGGATGTCGATACGGCCCGTCTGGAAGTCCCGGGCGGTGACCGGCACGTACTTCTCCCGGGCGAGGCGTTCGAGCTCGGCCCGGAAGTCGGCCGGGGTGCGGTCGTAGACGCTCGCCGGCTTCTCGGTGAGCTGGTGGTACATCAGCACCGGCACCTGGCCCAGCTCATTGACCCCGACACTGGCCGGGTCCTTGACGGCGACATGGCCGGCCGCCGCCGGGGAGGCGGCGGCCTGCCGCCCTCCGGCGGCCGGGGACGATCCCGGGGAGCAGCCCGAGGAGAGCAGAACGGCGCCTGCCAGGGCGCAGAGCGGTACGAGCGGGTGACGCATGGGGGCCTCCAAGGCGAACGTGTCGCGGCATCCTTACCGGCGGCGGAAGCCCCCGTACCGCACCGTCGCCTGTATGGCGCAGCCACCACGCCGGGGGCGTTCGCGGCCGTTCGTGTGAAATCCGGCCGGAGACAGGAGGGGGGCCCGACGGCCGGGCAATCAATGGAGTCACCACCGAGCGTCGCCGCAGCGGCGGCAGGCCCGGACACAGCACGAAGGGCGCATGATGGTCACCAAGACGCGTTTCATATCGAATTCGGCCTCCTCCTACCGTCCCCCCCGTCCCGCCCGCCGCCGCGCCCTGATAGCGATGGCCGGGGCGCTCTCCCTCGCCGGTGCCGGTGTCGGGGCCTGGACCTTCCTCACGCCGGGACCGGGTGTGCAGGGTCTGGCCGACGGTGCCTTCCTCGACGGGCGCAAGGCCGCGCAGGTCACCGCGTACCTCAACGCGAAGGCCGCGGGCCGCAAGGACAAGGTGCACGCGACGCTCGACGGCAAGGTGGTCCCGGTCACGGCCGAGGGCGCCCGTCTGAAGCTCGGCCTCCCCCGTCTGACCGAGGGCCGGCACACCCTGGTGGTGGAGGGTGACAGCAGTCTCCCCTTCGCCTCGTACCAGAAGGTCGTGGGCTTCACCGTGGACACCAAGGCCCCCTCTCTGAAGGTGGCCGACCCCGAGATCAAGAACGTCGCCTCCCCCGTGAACGCCACCGGCAAGGCCGCCGCCGACGCCAAGGTGACCGTCACCGGCCGTGCCTCCACCGACGCGAAGGTGACCGTCGACGGCAAGGAGGTTCCCGTCGACAAGAGCGGGACCTTCTCGATCTCGGTGCCCAAGGGCACCCCCTCCGTGACGGTGAAGGCCGTGGACCGCGCCGGGAACACCACCACCAGGACCGTGTCCACCCGGGGGCGGCGCCCCATGATCCGCGCCGCGCACATCACGGCCATCGGCTGGGGCGACAAGACCCTGCACGACAACATCCTCGCGCTGGTCCGCAGCGGCAAGCTCAACGCCGTGGAGCTGGACATCAAGGACGAGGACGGCGAGGTCGGTTACGCCTCCCAGGTGGCGATGGCCCGTCAGATCGGCGCGGCCAAGGGGTACTACGACGCCCGCAAGGCGATCGCGGAGCTGCACGCCGCGGGCGCCCAGGTCATCGGCCGTATCGTCGCCTTCCGTGACCCCAAGCTCGGCGCGGCGGCCTGGAAGGCCGGCAAGCACGACCAGGTCGTGCAGACCCCTGACGGGCAGGCGTACAACGGCGGCCACTACGGCAACCTGTCCTTCACCAACTTCGCGGACCCGGCGGTCCGCAAGTACAACCAGGACCTCGCCGTCGAGGCGGCCCAGCTCGGCTTCGACGACATCCTCTACGACTACGTGCGCCGCCCCGACGGCCCGCTGTCGAAGATGCGGTTCCCGGGCATCGGGTCCGCCACGCCCGAGCAGTCCATCACCTCGTTCGTCGCGGACACCCGGGCCGCGCTGCGCCCGCACGCCACGTACCTCGGTGTCTCCGTCTTCGGCATAGCGGCCACCCGGCCCCTGGAGATCGCCCAGGACATCGGCGCCCTGGTCAAGGTCAGCGACTACATCGCGCCGATGGTCTACCCGTCGCACTGGGGTCCTGGTGAGTACGGCGTCGCCAACCCCGACACCGCGCCGTACGCGATCGTGCAGCGCTCGCTCGCCGACTTCGGCCGTCTGGCGAAGGGCACCCAGACCGAGATCGTCCCGTGGCTCCAGGACTTCTCGATGGGCAGCACCTACGGGCCGGCCCAGGTGGCCGAGCAGATCAAGGCCGCGGAGGCCAACAAGATGCACTCCTTCATCCTCTGGAACGCCGGTGCGCGCTACCAGGGCGCGGCGCTCCAGCAGATCGTCGCGCACTGACGCGCCGCCGCTGGAAGGAGTCCCGAGGGGCCCGGGCCGGAGATCCGGTCCGGGCCCCGTCACGCCCGTCGTGCTCCGGGCGGAGTGCCTACGCCCCGGGCGGAGTGCTTACGCCACCGGTGCGGCGGGGCCGCCCGGCTCCGGACCGTACGCCCGCAGGAACGTGTCGACCGCCGCCTTCGCCACCGCCCGGGTCTCCGCCGCCGGAACCTCGCGGGTGCCCAGCCGGGTACGCGCCTCCACCGGGGCCGTGAGCAGCGCGAGGAGCTGTTCCGCCGCCACGGCCGGGTCGCAGGGGCGCAGCCGGCCGGCGAGCGAGAGACGGGCCAGCCGGTCGGCCAGGGCTTCGGTGAGCCGGCTGCCGGTACGGTCCTGGACGGCGTCGGTCAGCTCGGGGAAGCCCGTGACCTGGGCGTACGTCAGCCGAAGCAGCGCGCGGGCGCGTTCGCCGCCGCATATCAGGAGCAGGCGGTACGCCGTGTCCTCCAGGGCCGCGCGCAGATCGGCGCCGGGGGCGCGGAGCCGGTCCATGACGGCGAGATGGTCCGCCATCACCGCGTCGGCCGCCGCCAGCACCGTCTGACGGAACAGGTTCTCCTTGTCCGTCAGATGGCTGTACACGGTCGGCTTCGCGACGCCCGCCTCCCTGGCGATGCGCTGCACGCACGCGCCTTCGTACCCGTGACGCGCGAAGACCGCGAAGGCGGCGTCCAGGATGGCCTGCCGCTTGTCGATACGCCCGCGCGAGGCTGCCGCTCCGGTCACCTCCGCAAGGTACCCCAGGCCACCCGCGCGGCCGGGCCGGACCCGGAACCGGCCGAGCGGATCATGGCGCCGTGTCTCGCGACGGCGGCGCGGTACTCGACCGTTCGGCGGGACTTTCGCCCCACATGTCGGGCACCGCCCGGCGGACCGCGATTCGTCGCCTCCGCCGTGGTCTCATCCGACGCGGAGGTGTTCATATGACAGACAGAAGATCGCAAGAAAATGGGGCCGGACACGACCTGGCCACGACACCACGGCGCCGGCTCCTGGTCGCCGCCGCGTTCGCACCGGTGCTGGCCGCCGCGGGTACGGGCCCCGCCCTGGCCGCGACGGCGGGGGGCTCGGGCCGCAAGCACGGCACGGAGCCCGCGCCGGAGCCGGTACGGCCCGTGGCCACCACCCCGGCGGAGTGGAAGGGCGTCGCCAAGGCCCTGGGCCGGCCGGGCAGCCTGCTGAACGACGTCATGTACCGCACCCGCTTCCCCCGCCACGACCTGCACGTGGTCTCCCAGGGGGTCAGGGTGTCCCCCGGGCTCGCCCTCGCCTCGCACATCGGATTCATCCGTTACGCCGACGGCACCACGCTCGCCATGGGCGACATGACCGTCACCGAGGACGAGTTGCAGCCGGTGAGCGACGCGCTCATCGAGCACGGCATCGCCCAGACCGCGATCCACAAGCATCTGCTCGCGCACGAACCCGACGTCTGGTGGACCCATGTGCACGTCCACGGCCACGAACCGGTGGCCATGGCCCGCGGTTTCCGCGCCGCGTTCGACGCCACCGCCACACCGCCCGCACGGCCGCCGGAGTCGCCGCCGCCCCTCGACCTGGACGTCAAGGCGATGGACGACGTCCTGGGCACCGAGGGCGTCAACGACGGCGGGATCTACAAGGCCGTCTTCGCCCGCCGCGAGACGATCGTCGAGAACGGCATGGCCCTCCCGGCGGGCGTGGGCTCCACCTCGGCCTTCAACTTCCAGCCCCTGGGCGGCGGCCGGGCCGCGGTCAACGGCGACTTCGTCATGATCGCCTCGGAGGTCCAGACCGTGCACTCACTGCTGCGGAACAGCGGGGTCAGCCTCGTCGAACTGCACAACCACGCGCTGTCGGAGGAGCCCCGCCTCTTCTTCACCCACTTCTGGGCCGTGGGCGACGGCGTCGAACTCGCCAAAGCACTGCGCCCCGCGGTGGACGCCACCAACGTCGCCCCCGTCGAGAACTGAGCCCCGCCCCGCCCTCACGAACCCGCGCCGTGCCCCTCCCCCGGCCGCATCAGCGCCAGGTCCTCACCCCACGCGTCCAGCACCGCGCCGTGCCCGGCCCGCCGGGACACCTCCTCGACCCGGGCGAAGAGGCGGCGCTGTGCGGACACCTCCCCCGTGGCCGCGATCCGGTCCACGCCGGCGAGCAGCGCGGCGGTGTCCCAGCCGGGCAGCGGGAAGCGCGCCAGCTCCCATTCCAGGTACTTGTTGTACGGACGGGGGCGGCGGTCCAGGGCGAAGAGGAGTTCCAGCAGGAACCGGACGCTGTCGGCGGCGTCGAGCCGGGCCGCGAGCGCCTGTCCGTCGCGGTCGTTCTTGACCGAGCGGTAGAGGGAGTTGGCGTACGCGTCCAGCCATCCGCTCGCGTCCCGGAACGCCTCGTCCGCGCCGAGCCGCGTCCTGTCGCGCAGGATCCGCCCGATCTCCCCGTCGAGGCGGTCGACCACCACCCGGGCGCGGGCCAGGGCGTACCGCTCGAAGCCGGGCGTTCCGGCTCCACGGAAGGCGTCGAGGGTGAGGACGACCAGGTCGAGTTCCGGGGTGCGGTGCCCGGTGAAGCGGGTGAGGTCCGTCGTCGCGCCGTCCGCGAGGACGACGTACAGGTCGTGGTCGGAGTGGCCGGTGATCATGCCCTCGTGGGCGCGGGACCCCTTGAGGACCAGGCCGACGACGGCGGGATCGGCCAGGGCGAGGGCGACGAAGGCGTCGTAGGTGAGGGGGTGCCGAGTGGTCATGACGCGCTCTCCGGTGATGGGGTGACGGGGATGCCGACGGAGCGGCCCCGTGTCCACGGGGCCGCCCGTACCGTCCGCGGCGGTGCTGGGCCGCCGCCCGGGAGATCAACGCACGGGGCCACCCTAGGGCCTGGCCCCTCCCGGCCGCCGGAGTTCTCACCCTTTTCAGCCGTCCGAACGGGGCCGCGCCACCGGGCCCAGTGCTCGCCGGAACTCCACGTTGCCCATCAGGATCCCGCCGTCCACCGGCAGCGTCACCCCCGTGATCCACGCCGCGTCCGCCGACGCCAGGAACGCCACCGCCGCCGCGATGTCCTGCGGCGTGCCCACCCGTCCCATCGGGTAGTGGGCCGCCACCCGGTCCAGTTCGGCGTCGCGGCCCGCCCACGCGTCGGTGCGGACCGTTCCCGGTTCCACCAGGTTGACGCGTACCCCGCGCGGTGCCGCGTGGCCTGCCAGGGTGCGGGTCAGGCCGGTCAGGCCGGCCTTCGCGGCGCTGTAGGCGTGGTTGCCGAAGTCCTGGGCGCCGTTGACCGAGCCGATCGTGACGATCGCGCCCCGGCCCGACGCCACCAGGTGCGGCAGTGCGGCGCGGGCGCAACGGAACGCGCCCGTCAGGGTGATGTCCAGGTCACGGGCCCAGTTCTGGTCGGATTCGTCCTCGAAGAGCGGGGCGTCCGGGGTGCAGGAGTACGCGTTGTTGACGAGGACGTCGAGGGAGCCGAAGGTCTCGACGGCGTACGCGACCGCCGCTTCCACCGATGCCCGGTCCGCGACATCGCAGCCGAGGGCCACCGCCCCCGGGATGGTCCCGGCCGCTGTCGCGGCGCGCCGCTCGTCCCGGTCCGTGACGAGGACGCGGGCGCCCTCGTCGGCGAGGCGGCGCGCGGTCGCCTCGCCGATGCCCCGGCCGGCTCCGGTGATGAGGACGCCGTGGCCCTCGAAGCGGCGCGGCCCTCCCCGTGCCGCCGGCCGTGCTGCCGTCTCAGCTTGCCCGTTCGTCCGATTCCGCGGGTGATTCCTCGGCTGCTCCATCCGGCGATGATGTCGCCGCGCGTACCGCCCGCACCAGGGCCTGGGGCCGGGCGTCCGCCGTCACTCCTCTGCGCAGGCCGTTGGTGACGTAGCCGAAGGCGATGCCCGACTCCGGGTCCGCGAACCCCAGCGAGCCGCCGCTGCCCGGGTGGCCGAAGGAGCCCGGGGCCAGCAGGGGGGCGGCCGGGCCGTGGAGCATGAAGCCCAGTCCGAAGCGGGTGTTGACGACGAGGACCCGGTCCGGGCCCGCGGACTCCTCCGTGCGCGCCAGGGTCAGGGTGGCCGGGGCGAAGAGCCGGTGGCCGTCGACCGGGCCGATCATCGCCGCGTAGCACCGGGCCAGCGCGCGGGCGGTGGAGATGCCCCCGGAGGCGGGGAGTTCGGCGGCGCGGTACACCGGGTCGTTCTCGTCGAAGCGCGGCTCCACGATGTCGAAGGCGCGGCGCGTCAGCGACCGCGGATCGCTGTACGCCTCCGTCACGGACCGCTTGGGCCGCAGCCGCAGCGCCCCGCCGACCACCGAAGGCTCCTCGATCCTGGCGGTCCGCCCGACCCGGTGGGCCTCCTCCCCGGGCAGCCCGACCCAGAAGTCCAGGCCCAGCGGACGGGCGATCTCCTCGGCGATCCAGCGGCCGACGGTGCGTCCCGTGACCCGCTTGACCAGTTCGCCGACGAGCCAGCCGTAGGTGTGGGGGTGGTAGCCGTGGTCGGTGCCCGGCTCCCACAGGGGGCGCTGCGCGGCGAGCGCGCGCGGGCCCGACTCGCCGTCCATGGCCTCGGCCGGGGTGAGCGTACGGTCGAGCACGGGCAGCCCGGCGCGGTGCGCGAGGAGGTGCCGGACGAGCACCCGCTCCTTGCCCGCGTCCTTGAACTCCGGCCAGTACGTGCCGACCGGCGCGTCCAGGTCGATCTGTCCGCGCTGGTGCAGCAGGAGCGGTACGGCGGCGGCGATGCCCTTCGTCGCGGAGTGCACCACCTGCGCGGTGTCCAGCGCCCAGGGGGCCGCCGTCCGCTGCTCGCCGTGGTCCTCGCCGGGGTCGGCGTCGCGGGTGCCCGCCCACAGGTCGACGACCTTCTGCCCGTCGCGGTAGACGGCGACCGCCGCCCCGCGTTCACCGAGCCGTTCGAAGTTCCGTACGAACGCGTCCCTGACCGGCTCGAAGCCCGCCGCCACCGTGCCCTGGACGTCCACGCCCGTACCCCTGCCCGTGTCTCCCGTCGCGCCCCGTCGGCACGACCCCCTCTATGGTGCAACGGGCACGGGGTGCGACACGATCCGGCACAACGGGCCCGGGGCCGGAAAGCCGCCGCGAAACCGACTCTTAACCTGGCGTGCGGGCCCGTACGGACCGGGGGTCGAAACCGAACGGCAGCTCCAGCCGATGCGCCCCCATCAGCGCTTCGTCACCGAGGAGTTCACCGGTGGGACCGTCCGCGACGATGACGCCGTCGCTCAGGATCACGGAGCGCGGGCAGAGTTCGAGCGCGTACGGGAGATCGTGTGTGACCATCAGCACGGTGATGTCCAACGAGCGCAGGATGTCGGCGAGTTCGCGCCGCGACGCCGGATCCAGGTTGGACGACGGTTCGTCCAGGACGAGGATCTCCGGCTCCATCGCGAGGACGGTCGCCACCGCCACCCGGCGCCGCTGCCCGAAGGAGAGATGGTGCGGCGGCCGGTCCGCGTACGCCTCCATCCCGACCCGGGCCAGCGCGGTGGCCACCCGCGCGGCGAGTTCGGGGCCGCGCAGTCCGGCGGCGGCCGGGCCGAAGGCCACGTCCTCCCGTACGGTCGGCATGAAGAGCTGGTCGTCCGGGTCCTGGAAGACGATGCCGACCCGGCGCCGGATCTCGGCGAGATGCCGCTTCCCGACGGGCAGCCCGGCGACGGCGACGCTCCCCGCGCCCGCCGTGAGGATGCCGTTGAGATGCAGGACGAGCGTGGTCTTGCCCGCGCCGTTGGGACCGAGCAGCGCCACCCGCTCGCCGCGCGCCACCCGCAGGTCGACGCCGAAGAGGGCCTGGTGGCCGTCGGGGTAGGCGTACGCCAGTCCGGCCACCTCCAGGGACGGGGGAGGGCTCGTCGGCTCCGGGCTCGTCATCTCCGGGCTCACAGGGTCCGGGCTCACAGGGTCCGCGCTCATAGGGTCCAGCCAAGCAGACAGACCGCGAGCGCCGTCACCGGGAGCGCGGCGGCGTACGTCCACTGCGCCCGCGACGCCGTCACCTCGTCGATGACCGGCATGGTGCCCGTGTACCCCCGGCTCACCATCGCCAGGTGCACGCGCTCCCCGCGCTCGTACGCGCGGATGAAGAGCGCCCCCGCCGACTTGGCGAGCACGCCCCACTGCCGGACGCCCCGCGCCTCGAAGCCGCGCGAGCGCCGCGCGATCGACATCCGGCGCATCTCGTCGGTGATGACATCGCCGTACCGGATCATGAAGGACGCGATCTGCACCAGCAGCGGCGGCAGCCGCAGCCGCTGGAGGCCGAGCAGCAGGGCGCGCAGTTCGGTCGTGGAGGCGAGGATCACGGAGGCGGCGACGCCCAGCGTGCCCTTCGCCAGGACGTTCCAGGCGTCCCAGAGGCCGGGCACGCTCAGCGGGACGCCCGCCACCCGGATCTGCTCCCCGGGCACCACGAACGGCATCAGCACCGCGAAGGCCACGAACGGCACCTCGATCAGCATCCGCCGCAGCAGGACCCCGGCGGGGATCCGGGCCACGGCGGCGACCCCGGCCAGCAGCGCCGCGTACAGCGCGAACGCCCAGACGGCGGCGCGCGGGGTGGAGACCACGACGAGGACGAAGCAGAAGACGGCGGCGAGCTTGCAGTGCGGGGGCAGGGCGTGCACCGGCGAGTGACCGTGCCGGTAGAGGCGGTGCGCGTGACCGGCGCCCATGTCAGGCGGTTTCCGGGGGGACGGAGGCGGTGCCCCCGGACGCGGTCGCGGTACGGCGGCGGCGTACCGCCCAGAAGACCCCGCTGCCCACGGCGACCGTCGCGCCCACCCCGATCACCCCGGCGAGGCCGCCGGAGATCCGCGCGTCGGAGATGTCCTTGACGCCGTAGTCGGCGAGCGGGGAGCCGGCGGTGTGGTGTTCCTCGGTCTTCTTGTCGATGCCCTGGTCGGCGGCGACCTTCTCCAGTCCGTCGGGGTCGGCGGAGGCGTAGAAGGAGACGAATCCGGCGAGGACGACGGCGGTGGCCAGGCCCGCCGCCCAGACCGTACGGGTCGGGCGCGCGGGGGCGACCGCGGGGGCCGCGGGCGCCGCGTCGACCAGTTCCCCGCCCACCCGCAGCTTGAGCGGCGCGGTCAGCCCGCGCGCCCCGTGCACCAGGTCCGGGCGTACGGCGATGACCGCGCCGACCGTCAGCGCGGTGATCGCGGCCTCGCCGATCCCGATGAGCAGGTGCACGCCGACCATCGCGGTGAGCGTCTCTCCGAGCGGGACGTCCGACGTGCCGCCGATCGCGTACAGGCCGGTGAAGGCGAGCGCCGCCGCCGGTACGGAGACGAGCGCGGCGGCGAACGACGCCGCGGTCACCGAGCGGCGGGTGCGGGGCAGGACGGTGACCAGGCCCCGGAAGAGGGCGTACGCGACGACCGTGGTCACCACGGCCATGTCGGTGATGTTCACGCCGAGCGCGGTGAGCCCGCCGTCGGCGAAGAGGACGGCCTGCATCAGCAGGACGACGGAGACGCAGAGGATGCCGGTGTACGGGCCGACGAGTATCGCGGCCAGCGCCCCGCCCAGCAGATGGCCGCTGGTCCCGGCGGCGACGGGGAAGTTCAGCATCTGTACGGCGAAGATGAAGGCGGCGACGAGTCCGGCGAGCGGCGCGGTGCGCTCGTCGAGTTCGCGGCGCGCGCCGCGCAGGCCGACCGCGACGGCGGCGGCGGCGACGACACCGGTGGCGGCGGAGACGGGCAGGTCGATGAATCCGTCGGGGACATGCATGGCGCCTGATGATACTGCCCTCTTGCGAACAAGTTGCAAGAGCGGACGCTATGCGATTTCAGCCGCGACCCCGGAAACCCCACCGGCCGCCCCTCCCGCGCCCGCCACTCCCGGCCGACCCCGTCGGCACCCGGACCGATCGCGACAGCCCCGGCGGATCCGGTCCGGACGATCTCGATGGATCCGCACCACTTGCGGAGTCCCATATGTACGCTTAAGAGTTAAAAGTCCGATAATGCTGAAGGAGGCGCGAGTCGATGTCTCCCGTCGTCGAGCAGCCGGCCAAAGCCCGTATCGTCACGAACTCCCCCTATCTCAGGACCGTCCCTGTCACTCTCCGCTACGACGGCGCCGATCCGCTCGCCCTGCGTATCGTCTTCCCGCCCGAGGTCTCCCAGGACCGCGAGCGCGGCGAGGTGGTCTGGGCCTTCGCCCGCGACCTCCTCGACTCCGGTCTGCGGATGCCGTCCGGTGACGGCGACGTCCAGGTGTGGCCCTGCGGCCGGGCCCAGACCGTCGTGGAGTTCCACTCGCCGGACGGGGTGGCGGTGGTGCAGTTCGACTCCGCGGCGCTGCGCCGGTTCCTGAAGCGTTCGTACGCGATGGTCCCGGCGGGGCAGGAGCGCCACGACATCGAGCCGGGGACCGCGTCCGAGCTGACCGGACTCACCGAACCGGCCGAGGCGAGACCTCTGCCCCACACCTGACACGGCGAGCGGCCCGGCCCGTACGCCCCTTCCCAGGGGGTACGGACCGGGCCGCTCACCTGCTCCGGCTCCCGTCCCCACGGCGCCGGCGCGGTCCGGGGCCGCCTGCCGCTCCTGCGGCGGCCCCGGAGCTGGAGGGGTGACTCAGACGCGCACCAGCTCACGGTCGGTGCCCGAGCCGCCGTCGGGACCACCGCCGGAACCGTTCGGGGCGTCCGCACCGTGCTTGTTCAGCGCCTCGCCCTCGACGTCCACGTTGGGCAGCGCCCGGTCCAGCCAGCGCGGCAGCCACCAGGCCTTCGTGCCCAGCAGCGCGAGCGCGGCCGGCACGATGGCCATACGGACCACGAACGCGTCGACGAGAACGGCGAACGCGAGCGCGAAGCCGATCATCTTGATCATCGACTCGCCGGCGCCGATGAAGCCCGCGAAGACGGCGATCATGATGGCCGCGGCCGCCGTGACCACCCGCGCGCTGTGCCGGAAGCCGGTGACGACCGCCTCCGCGGGCCGCTCCCCGTGGACGTACGCCTCCCGCATCCGGGTGACGAGGAAGACCTCGTAGTCCATGGCGAGGCCGAAGACCACACCCACCATGAGGATCGGCATCAGCGCCATCACCGGGCCGGTCTGCTCGACCCCGAACAGGGCGCCCAGCCAGCCCCACTGGAAGACCGCGACGACCGCGCCGAGGGTGGCGACGACGGAGAGCAGGAAGCCGAGGGCCGCCTTGAGGGGCACCAGGACCGACCGGAAGACCACCATCAGCAGCAGGAACGCGAGGCCGACGACGAGTGCGAGATACGGGATCAGCGCGTCGTTCACCTTCTGCGCGAAGTCCACGTTCATCGCGGTGGCCCCGGTGACCAGGACATCGGCCCCGGCATCCGCCTTGATCGTGCCGCCCGTGTCCCGGATGGAGTGGACCAGCTCCTCGGTCCCGGCCGAGGACGGACGGTCCTTGGGGATCACCGTGATGGTCGCGGTGTCACCGGCCTTGTTGAGCGTGGCGGGCGTGACGGCCGCGACGCCCGGCAACTGCTTCACCTGCTCGGTGACCTCGGTGGCCGCCGCCTTGGCGTTGTTCTCGGCCTTGCCGTCGACCAGGACCATCAGCGGCCCGTTGAACCCGGGCCCGAACCCGTCGGAGAGCAGGTCGTACGCCTTGCGCTGGGTGGTGCTGGGCGCCTGCGAGCCGTCGTCGGGCAGGCCCAGTTCCAGGGAGGTGGCGGGCAGGGCGACGACGCCGAGGCCCAGGACCGCGGTGACCAGTACGGCGACCGGGCGGCGCAGGACGAAGCGGGCCCAGCGGGTGCCCATGTTGGGCTTCTCCCCGGCGGACTCCCCATCGGCGGACGCCCCGTCCCGGCCCTCCATCGCGGCGCGGGCCTTGCGCCCGTGGATCCGCGCGCCGGCGAAACCGAGCGCCGCCGGGACGAGGGTGAGCGCGATGAGCACGGCCAGCACCACCGTGCCGGCGGCGGCGAAGCCCATCTTGGTGAGGACGGGGATGTTGACGACGGCCAGGCCCGCGAGGGCGATCACGACGGTGAGACCGGCGAAGACGACGGCGGATCCGGCGGTGCCGACGGCCCGTCCCGCCGCCTCCTCGCGCTCCCTGCCCTCGGCCAGCTCGGCGCGGTACCGCGAGACGATGAACAGCGCGTAGTCGATACCGACCGCGAGGCCGATCATCATCGCGAGGGCGGAGGAGTTCGTGCCCAGGTCGAGAGGGCTGGCCAGCGCCGTGATCACGGCGATGGAGACGCCGACCCCGACGAGCGCGGTGAGCAGCGGCAGTCCGGCCGCGACCAGCGAGCCGAAGGTCACGAGGAGCACGACCGCGGCGAGCGCCACACCGATGACCTCGGTGATCCCCCCGATCGCGGGCTCCGCCTGGAGGGCGTCCCCGCCGACCTCCACCGTCATCCCCCGGTCCCGCGCGTCACCGCCGGTCTCTTCGAGCGCGGTCCGGGTCGCGTCGGTCAGCCTCGCCGTGTCGACCTTGTACGAGACGGAGAGGTAGGCCGTCGTACCGTCCTGCGAGACGGCCCTCGTGAGATACGGGTCGGTCACCGCGGCGATCTGGTCGGAGCCGCTCTTCAGCTCGCCGGTGATCTTCTGGACCTCGGCCTTGTTGGCGGCGTCGGTCATCTTCTCGCCGTCGGGGGCCTTGAAGACGACGCGCGCGGTCGCGCCGTCGGCGCCGGCCCCGGGGAAGCGCTGTTCCAGCAGGTCGAAGGCCTTCTGTGCCTCCGTACCCGGTATGGAGAAGGAGCTGGAGGTGGCGGTGGACGCGGTGGCGGCGCCGACTCCGGCGAGCGCCAGCAGCGCCACCCACACGAGGGCGACATAGCGGCGGCGCCGGAAGGCGAACCGTCCGAGCTTGTAGAGGAACGTGGCCACGAGGGCGTACTCCCGGGTCTATGGAGGGAATGAGGGCATGGGGAGCCGTCCCGACGGCGAAGAGCGGATACGCGTCAGGTGCTGCGGGTGCTGTGGGATCGGTGCGTGCTGTGGAGCGACGGGCAGGACGGGTGTGACGGGTGTGACGGGGAGGGGCCGGCCGGGTCAGATACCGAGGGCGGGGAAGACCACGGAATCGAGGTACGACTGGAGGAAGGCCGGATCGGGCGGCAGACCCTCGATGAGCTGCCGCGCGACGAAGGCGCCGACGAGCATGTGGACGAGGTAGGGCACCGCCGCGTTGTCCTCGGCGATCTCCCCCCGGTCCACGGCGCGTCGCAGCATGGCGCGGAAGGCCTCGATCTCGGGATCGATGAGCACTTCCCGCAACGCCTGGAGAAGGTCCGGGTTGTTGTGGACGGCATAGAACAGGGCCCGCATCAGCGCGGCGTCCTCTTCCATCTTGTGTTCCTCGGTCAACGCGGCGATCGCGAGGAAGTCCCCGCGCAGCGAACCGGTGTCGACCTGCCCGGCGTGATGCGGCTTCGCGCACCGCATCGCACGGGCGACCAGCTCCGGCTTGCTCCCCCACTGGCGGTAGAGGGTGGCTTTGCTGGAGCGGGTGCGGGTGGCGATGGCGTCCATGGTGAGGGCGTCATAACCGACCTCGCGCAGAAGATCGAGCACGGCGTTGTACAGCTCGGACTCCCGCTCCGGCGTGAGTCTGCTGCGTGCCACGATCGACCTCCATCGAACGAAACGGTTTCGTACAGTACGAATGTAGGCCGGGGCTGAGCGAAACGGAAGAGTTTTCTTTGTGGCCTGGGCCACGCCGCCCGGCGTCGTCCGCGTGCCGCTCGCCCGCCGCCTCCGGAGGGACCCGGGGAAACGTGCCGTCCCGGAGGCGAAGAGCGGACCAAAAGGGCAGCATTGGGGGGTGAGTGACGAGACCGCGTACCTTCGCTTCCCGCACCTTCACGACGACTCGCTGTGCTTCGTGGCGGAGGACGACCTCTGGGTCGCCCCCCTCACGCCACCCGGACACGGGCCGGAGCGCGCATGGCGGGTGACCGTCGACCGTACCCGGATCGGCCATCCCCGCTTCTCGCCGGACGGCCGGCACATCGCCTACACGAACTGGCGCAGCCTCGATCCCGAGATCCATCTCGCCCCGGTGGAGGGCGGGCCCGCGCGCCGGCTCACCTACTGGGGCGCGACCGACACACGTGTCTGCGGCTGGACGCCGCCGGACAAGGACGGTGAGTCGCAGATCCTGGCCGTCTCCTCGCACGGCCAGCCGTTCTCGTACTTCGCCTGGGCGTACAGCCTGCCCACGGACGGCTCGCCGGGCGGGGCACTGCCCTGGGGTCCGGTGACGGACATCGCGATCACGGACCTGCCGGTCACCGAGACCACGCCGGGGGCCGCCACCGGGGCGCGGCCGGACGCCGGAGAGCGCCGTACGCTCCTGCTCACCGGGAAGCCGCCGCACGAACCCGCCGCCTGGAAGCGGTACCGGGGCGGCGCCATGGGCCGGCTCTGGCTGCACGGGCAGCGGCTGCTGCCGGATCTGGGCGGCCACCTCGACTGCCCGATGTTCGTCGGCGGACGTATCGCGTTCCTCTCCGACCACGAGGGCGTCGGCAATCTCTACTCCTGCCTCCCCGACGGCACGGACCTCACCCGCCACACCGACCACGACTCCTTCTACGCCCGCCACGCCTCCTCCGACGGGCGCCGGGTCGTCTACCAGTGCGCGGGCGACCTCTGGCTGGTGGACGCGCTGACGCCGGACTCGGTGCCGCGCAGGCTCGACGTACGGCTGGGCGGTCCGCGCGCGGGCCGGCGCGGCTACCAGGTCCCGGCCTCCCGCCACATCGACGGCATCTCCGTGGATCTGACGGGCCGGGCGAGCGCGGTCTCGGTACGCGGCAGCCTGTACTGGCTCACCCACCGCGACGGCCCGGCCCGCACCATCGCGGACACGCCGGGGGTACGGGTCCGCAACCCGGTGATGCTCGGCAGCGGCGGCCAGGTCGCGTACGTGACGGACGCGGACGGCGAGGACGCGATCGAGATCGCCTACCTCCCCCGGGCCACCGGCGACCGCCCGCCGCGCCGGCTGGCCTCCGGGCGCCTCGGTCGGGTCCTGGACATGGTGGCCGACCCGGACGGCACCACCATCGCGGTCGCCGCGCACGACGGCAGGCTGCTGCTGGTCGATGTGACGGACGAGGAGGAGGGGACGGAGGCCGGTACGCCACCGACCCCGGCGGAGGAAGCCGGGCCACCGGCCACCGAAGGCGAGGGCGAAGGCGAGGGTGAAGGGAGCGGCGCCGGGACCGGGACCGCGGAGGCCACGGACGCCGCCGGGAGCACGGAGAGCACCGGGCCCGGGACCGGGACCGACCCGGACCCAGGCCCCGACTCCAGCCCCGACTCCGACGCGGGCCCCGCCCCCGACCCCGCCCCCGACTCCGACGGGGTCACCGAACTGATCCGCTCCATCAACGGTCCCGTCACCGACCTGGCCTTCTCCCCCGACGGCGGCTGGCTCACCTGGTCCCACCCCGGGATCGGCCGTTCGCTCCGGCAGATCAAGCTCGCCAAGATCGCCGGGAGCTTCGCCCGTACCGTCGTCGACGTCACCAACGGCCGCTTCGAGGACGAGAATCCGGTCTTCACCAGCGACGGCCGCTACCTCGCCTTCCTCTCCTGGCGCGGCTTCGACCCGGTGTACGACGTCCACACCGGCGACCTGTCCTTCCCGCTGGGCTGCCGCCCGTACCTCGTCCCCCTCTCCTCCGCGACGCCCTCCCCCTTCGCGCTCTCCCCGGACGGCAGGCCGGCGGCCGGCGGGCTCGATCCGGCCGGCGGGGCGCTGGTGGGCGGGATCGACGGGGCCGTCGCGGTGACCGTCGAGGTCGAGGGGCTGGCGGACCGGGTGACCCCGTTCCCCGTCACCGCGTCCAAGTACTCGGCCCTGCACCCGGTCAGCGGCGGCGGACTGGTCTGGCTGCGCTGGCCGATCTCCGGGGCGCTCGGGGAGACCTTCGCCAACCCCTCCGACATGTCGGGGCGCCCCACCCTCGAACACTTCGACATCGCCCGCGCCCGCAAGAGCGAACTCGTCCCGCATCTCGACTGGTTCGCGCCGAGCGGCGACGGCACCCGCCTCGTCGTCGTGGACGACGGCGAGCTGCGGGCCGTACCCGCGACCGAGCTGGGCGACCTCGACTCGACCGTCTTCCTCGATCCGCGCCGGATCCTGCACGACGTCGACCCGGAGGCGGAGTGGCGCCAGGCGTACGCGGAGGCGGGCCGCATCATCCGGGCGTTCTTCTGGGAGCCGGGGATGTGCGGCATCGACTGGGACGGGGTGCTCGACCAGTACCGCCCGCTGGTCGAACGGGTCGCCTCCCCCGACGAGTTCGCCGATCTGCTCCGTGAGGTCCTGGGCGAACTGGGCACCTCCCACGCGTACGTCTCCCCCGCCCGCCGCGACGAGGGGCCGCCGCACTACCAGCGACCCATGGGTCTGCTCGGCGCCAACCTCGTGCGCCGGGACGGGGATTGGATGATCAAGCGGATCCTGCCCGGTGACTCCTCGGACTCCAAGGCCCGTTCCCCGCTGGCCGGTACGGGGATCCGCGAGGGCGCCGTCCTCACCCATGTGGACGGCCGCCCCGTCGACCCGGTGGCCGGCCCGTACCCGCTGCTCGCCGCCGCCGGGGGCACCACGGTCGAGCTGACCTTCCGGCCCGCCGAGCGCGAGGGCTCCCCCGCCGTCCACGAGAGCCGGCCCCGCCGGGTCGCGGTCGTCCCGCTGATCGACGAACGGCCGCTGCGCTACCAGGACTGGGTGGCCAAACGCCGCGAGGTCGTACGGGAGATCAGCGGCGGCAAGTGCGGCTACCTGCACATCCCCGACATGGGCGGCTCCGGCTGGGCGCAGTTCAACCGGGACCTGCGCCTGGAGGTCTCCCGGCCCGCGCTGATCGTGGACGTACGGGGCAACGCGGGCGGCCACATCAGCGAACTCGTCGTGGAGAAGCTCAGCCGCCGGATCATCGGCTGGGACCTGACCCGCGACGCGCAGCCCGTCTCGTACGCCTCGAACGCGCCGCGCGGTCCGGTCGTCGCGCTCGCCGACGAGGCGACGGCCTCCGACGGCGACATGATCACGGCGGCGTTCCGGCTGCTCGGTCTGGGGCCCGTGGTCGGCCAGCGCACCTGGGGCGGGGTCGTCGGGATGACGGGCCGGCACCGGCTCTGCGACGGGACGGTGATCACGGTGCCGATGAACGCCGCCTGGTTCGACGCGTACGGCTGGTCCGTCGAGAACCGCGGCGTGGAGCCGGACATCGAGGCGCTGCGCACCCCGCTGGACTGGGCGGAGGGGCGGCACGCGCAGCTCGACGACGCGGTGTGGGTGGCGCTGGACCTGCTGGCCGGACAGCCCGCGTCGGCCCCGCCGGGGTACGGGGCGGTCCCGGACCTGCGCCGCCCGAAGCTCCCGCCGCGCTAGACGCGTCGTTCCGGAGTCCCGCCTGCGGGAGGCGCCGCGCACGGGCGGCCACGGCGGAGGAGGCGCACCCGGCGGACCGGGTGCGCCTCCTCGTGACGAACGTACGACCGTACGGCCCCACGTTCAGGAGTCGAAGTGGTCGTCCATCTCGTCGCGGGCGCTCTGCGTCCTGTCCTTCGCCTGGTCGCCCATGCGGTCCTTGGCGTCGGAGGCGCGGCCGGACGCGTCGTCCCGGTCGCCCGCGCGCTCCTTCTCCTTCGCCTGGTCCGCGAGCTTCTGTGCCTTGTCCTTGAACTGGTCGGCGATACCCATGAAAGGTCAACTCCTGAGGGCTGAGAGCCGGAAGGGCTGTGTGAAGGCACCCTGAGTGGGGCCTCGACCAGCCTGACACGGGCCGACATTCAGCGCATTTCGATCAGTTACGCTCCGTACCGGCCCGGGTTCCGGCGCCGCCGCGGGCCGCTTCGTCCGCCGCCCCGCCCGCGCCCACCAGCCCGTATCCGGCCCCTGCCGCGCCGGGCGCGAGGCGTGGTGCGAGGCGCCGCATCTCGCGCGCGCCCGCCGTGGCGATCACCCCGGGGATCCAGCCCCGTACGGCCTGGGTCCCGCGCAGCCACCACTGCGCGTACACATGCGGCGCGCGCCGCTCTATCCCAACGACGAGCCGGTCCACGGCCGGTCCGAGCGGATACGTGCGGTTCGCGGGCCAGGGCAGCCGCTGCCGCAGCTCGCGCAGTACGTCGTCCCGGTCGGCGCCGCGCACCATGTCGGTGTCCGTCCAGGACAGATAGCCGACGCCCACCCCCACCCCCTGGTGGGCGACCTCGGCGCGCAGGCAGTGCGCAAACGCCTCGGCGCCGGACTTGGAGGCGCAGTACGCGCTCATCATCGGCGCCGGGGTGATCGCGGCGAGCGAGGCGATCTGGAGGAAGTAGCCGCGGCTGCGCTTGAGCGCGGGCAGGAAGGCGCGGGCGGTCACGGCGGAGCCGATCAGGTTCACCTCGATCACCCGCCGCCACGCGGCCGGATCGGAGCCGTCGACAAAGCCGCCGGTCGCCACGCCCGCGTTGGCGACGACGATGTCGACCCTCCCGAACCGTTCGACGGCCTCGGCGGCGACACGGGCCATGGCCGCCTCGTCGGTGACATCGGCGTACCAGTGGCCGCACTCGGTGTGCAGCCGGCCCGCGACGGCCTTCAGTCCGTCCGCCTCCAGGCCGACGAGGACCAGCTTGGCGCCGCGTGCGGAGAGCTTGCGGGCGAGGAGCTCCCCGACGCCGCGCGCCGCGCCGGTGACGACGGCGACCCGCCCGTCGAGCCGGCCCGCCCGCACGCCGTCCCCGCCGTCCCCGTACGCCCTGTCGTCCTCGTGCTCCCTGTCGTCCCTCATGCGGCGTCCTCCTTCGTGCCGGGGTACGTGGTGACCAGCGCGCGTATCGAGGCGGTGACGGCCTCCGGCGCCTCCACGGGTGTCATGTGGCCGACCCCGGTGAGCACGGTGAGCCCGGTGCAGCGGGGCAGCGTCGCGGCGAGCGCGCGGGAGCGGACGGGCGGGGTGAGCCGGTCGTCCGCACCGGTGAGCACGGCGGCGGGGACGCGCAACTCCCGCACCTCGGCGTCGAGATCGAGCGTGCCGAGCACCTTCGCCCAGGCGGCCCTGACCACACGCGGGCAGGCGTGCACGACCCGGGCGCACTCCGCGACCCGGGCGGGCGCGGCGCCCGCGCCCATCGTCCCGTACCGCAGCAGTCTCTTCGAGAGCAGCGTGACGGGCCCCAGCGGCAGGGAGGAGGCGAGCAGGGCCGCCGTGATCCGGGTGCGTACGGGCCCGGCGCGCAGCGGCACCACCCGGGAGTCCGCGACCAGCCGGGAGCTGCCCGTACTGCACAGCAGGACGGCGGCGGCGTGCTCCTGGAAGGCGGGTCTGCGGGCGGCGGCCATCAGCGTCATCCCGCCCATGGAGTGCCCGGCGAGCACCGCGCGCTCACCCGGCGCGAGGGTGAGGCGGAGTACGGCCTCCAGGTCGTCGGCGAGGGCGTCGGTGCCGTATCCGGCGGAGCGGGCGGGGTCGGGCACCGCGGAACGGCCGTGTCCGCGCTGGTCGTAGACGATCACCCGGTGGTCGGTGGCCAGCTCCGCGAGCTGCGCGGACCAGAAGCGGACGGAGCAGGCCCAGCCGTGTATGAGGACGACGGCCGGGCGGCCGGGCTCGCCGTGGACCTCGACGTGCAGCCGGGTGCCGTCGGCGGAGACGGCGGTCAGTTCGCGCTCTCTGGGCGGCCGTGTCATCGCGCGGTCTCCTTCTTCCTCGTCGTCGCGGTCCGCTGTCCGGGCACCCCGGCGCGGCCCACCTCGTACTCGGCGAGGTCGACCCGGCGGGTGGCGCGCCGGAACTCCCCCGTGGTGCCGGGCCAGATGGTGGTGTTGCGGCCCCCGGCGTCCAGGTACCAGCTCGTACAGCCGCCGGTGTTCCACACGGTGCGCCGCATGCGCTCCTGCACCCGCCGGTTCCAGGCGTCCACGGCGGCGGGGCGCGGGGTGAGAACGGCCCGGCCGGTGCCGCCGCGCCCGCCCAGACCGTCCAACTGCCGCAGATAGTCGGCGAGATAGGAGAGCTGGGCCTCGATCATCAGGATCATCGAGGAGTTGCCGAGGCCGGTGTTGGGGCCGACGATCGTCATCCAGTTGGGGAAGCCGACGGCGGTCGCGCCGCGCAGCGAGGCCATGCCGTCCTTCCACGACTCGGCGAGCGTGATGCCGTGCTCGCCCACCACCCGCTCGGCGATCGGCATGTCGGTGACGTGGAAGCCGGTCCCGAAGACGACGGCGTCCGCCTCCGTCTCCGTACCGTCGGCGGCGACGAGCGTGGAGCCGCGCACCTCGGCCAGCCCGGAGGCGACGAGGTCCACGTTGGGGCGGGCGAGCGCCGGGTAGTAGGTACTGGAGAGCAGGATGCGCTTGCAGCCGATGCGGTACGAGGGCGTCAGCCTGGCCCGGAGCGCCGGATCCTTGATCGCCCGTGCGATGTTGGCCTTGGCCAGCGACTCGACGAGCCCGAGTTCGTTCGGCCGCTTGGTGAACGCCTGGACCTGCAACTCCCTGATGCCCCAGAGCATCTGACGGCGTACGGCGCCGGTGAAGGGTAGGGCGCGGTGCAGCGCGCGTTCGGCGCCGGAGATCGCCCGGTCGACGCGGGGCATCACCCACGGCGGGGTCCGCTGGAAGAGCGTCAGTCTCGCCACCTCGGGCTGGATCGCGGGCACGATCTGGATCGCGGAGGCGCCGGTGCCGACCACGGCGACGCGCCGGCCGCGCAGGTCGTAGCCGTGGTCCCAGCGCGCCGAGTGGAAGACCTTGCCGGGGAAGCCGTCGAGCCCGGGGATCTCGGGGATCCTGGGGTCGGAGAGCGCCCCGGTCGCGGAGACGACGACCTCGGCGGTGAAGACCCCCTGCGAGGTCTCGATCTCCCAGTGCGCGGCGTCGGCGTCCCAGCGCATCAGCCGCACCTCGTGGCCGAGCCGCAGATGGGGCCGGAGCCCGAAGGTGTCGGCGACGTGTTCCAGGTACGCCCTGATGTGGCGCTGGCCGGAGAAGGTGCGCGGCCAGTCGGGGTTGGGCGCGAAGGAGAACGAGTAGAGGTGCGAGGGTACGTCGCAGGCGCACCCCGGGTAGCTGTTGTCCCGCCAGGTTCCGCCGACGGTGTCGGCGCGCTCCAGGACGACGAAGTCGGTGATGCCCTCCCGGCGCAGCCGGACGGCGGCACCGAGTCCGCCGAAACCGGATCCGACGACCGCCACCCGCACCTGCCGGCGTTCACGCAGGTCCGTGACCATCCTGACCACCTCTCCCAGCCGTATCCCCCGCGCACACGCATCACGCCAGCAATCACTGGCATGGTGGTGAGGGTAGAGCAGCGGGCTACTCATGGGTAGGGGGCCGACCGAAACAAGTTACCGGCGGTAGGTCATAGGCTGCCCGCCATGGAATACCGCGTGGAGGAGCTGGCCCGCGCCGCGGGCATCACCGTGCGCACCGTGCGCTTCTACCGCGAACGCGGGCTCCTGCCGCCACCCCGGCGCGAGGGCAGGATCGCCTGGTACGACGACCACCACCTGGCCCGGCTCCGTACCGTCGCGGCCCTGCTGGAGCGCGGCCACACCCTCACCGGCATCGCGGACCTCGCCACCGCCTTCGAGAGCGGGCGCGACGTCGGCGAGGTTCTGGGACTCGGCGAGCCGACGGAGGAGACGCCCGTACGGCTCTCCCCGGAGGAGCTGGCCGACTACTTCGAGGACGAGGTCACCCCGGAGAACCTGGCCACGGCGCTGGAACTCGGCTACCTCGCCACCGACGGCGACGAGATAGTCCACATCAGCCGCCGTCTGCTGGACGTCTCCTCGTCCCTGGTCCGCGAGGGCGTCCCGCTCGCCACCGTCCTGGAGACGGCCCGCCGGGTCCGCGCCCACGCGGACGCGCTGGCCGAGCTGTTCGCGGCGACGCTCGACACCCACGCCCCCGCGGCGGACCCGGCGAAACTCCGGCCGCTGGCCCGGAGCGTGGTGGAGGCGGAGTTCTCCATGGCGCTCGACCGCCGCCTCCACCCGGGACCGCCGGCCACCTGACACGGCGGGACGGCCCACGACGGGCGGCCCTACAGGTCGTACACCGCCGTCACGGGCGCGTGGTCGCTCCACCGCTCCTCGTGCGAGGCGGCGCGCTCCACATACGCCTTCACCGCGCGCGCCGCCAGCCCCGGCGTCGCGATCTGGTAGTCGATGCGCCACCCCGCGTCGTTGTCGAAGGCCCGGCCGCGGTAGGACCACCACGAGTACGGGCCGTCCTGGTCCGGGTGCAGGGCGCGTACGACATCGACGTACCCGGGGCCCGGCTCCTCGAAGACCCGGGTCAGCCAGGCGCGCTCCTCGGGGAGGAAGCCGGAGGACTTGCGGTTGGCCTTCCAGTTCTTGAGGTCGGCCTCCTGGTGGGCGATGTTCCAGTCGCCGCAGACGACAACCTCGCGCCCGTCGGCCGCCGCGCGCCGGCGCAGCTCCTCCAGGTACGGCAGGAACGCGTCCATGAAGCGGATCTTCTCGTCCTGCCGCTCCGTGCCGACCTCGCCCGAGGGCAGATAGAGGCTCGCGACGGTGACCCCGGGCAGGTCGATCTCCGCGTACCGCCCGCTCGCCTCGAACTCCTCGGCGCCGAACCCGATCCGGGTGGCCTCCGGCTCGCGGCGCGCGTAGAGCGAGACGCCCGCCCGGCCCTTGGCGCTCGCGGGGGCGTGCAGGACATGCCAGCCCTCGGGCGCCCGTACGGCGTCGGGGAGCTGCTGCGGCTCGGCCCGCACCTCCTGGAGGCAGACCACATCGGCGGAGGTGTCCGCCAGCCACTCCACGAAGCCCTTCTTCGCGGCGGCGCGGAGCCCATTCACGTTCACGCTGGTCACGGTGTACAAAACATCATCTTCCGTCGCACGTCGCACAGAACAGACGGGCAGCCTATCCGGCCGCCCCCTGGAGGACTCCCACACCTCCTGCTAGTCTGAATTCGAACTAGTCGAGTTTTCCATCTACTCGACAGTCGTATGACTCGATCCACGCACGACAGGGAGGCCACATGCCGGGCACACCGGTGGACTGGCGGGCGGGCTGGCTGCGCGGCGCCCTCGAACTCGCCCTCGCCGCCGTACTCGCCGAGGGCGAAGGCCACGGCTACGCACTGGCCCAGCGGCTGGACCGGCACGGCTTCGGCCAGGTCAAGGGCGCCGCGCTCTACCCGGTCCTGGGCCGGATGGAGCGCGACGGCGTGGCGACCGCGCACTGGGAGCCCGGCGAGGGCGGCCCCGGCCGGAAGGTGTACGCGCTCACCCCGGCGGGCCGGGAGCGGCTCAATGAGCAGCGGGCCGGATGGGCGCGCTTCTCGGTGCTCATGGACGGGCTGCTGACCGAGACGCCCGGGCCGCCCCCCGAGGCACATGTACCGGACCGAACGACACAGGAGGAGCGATGACCGGGACGTACAGCAGGACCGCCGAGCAGTGGACGCGGCGGCTGGAGTACCGGCTGGCCGGCGAGCCGGGCATGGACCGCGCCGCCGTCACCGAGGTGCTGGACGAGGTCGCCGCGCACTGCGCGGAGACCGGCCGCCACCCCGAGGAGGCGTTCGGACCGCCGGACACCTTCGCCGCCGAGGCGGCCCACGACCGGGTGCCGGCCGAGGAACGGGCGCGCCGCGACCGGGCGTTCCGCACGCCCTCGGAGTTCCGGTCCGCGGGCCTGGTCACGGTCACCGGGCTGCTGGCGGTCTTCACCGTCTTCGCCCTCGTCCACCACGGCCTCTGGTTCGACCTGACGGTGTCGGCCCTGTGCGGGGTCGCGCTGATGGCCGTAGTGGTCCAACTGGCCTGGTACGGAAGGGAACTCCACGCCGACGGTCGGATACGGGCCGCCGCCGTCGCCCTGGGCGGCGCCGCCGTCCTCGTCGTCGCCTCGGCGCTCGCCTTCCTCTCGCTGCCGGACGACCGGATCACCCGCTTCCCGACCCTGGCGCTGATCCCGGTCTGCGGGGCGCTGCACGCCCTGACCGTACGCCTCGGGCGCGAGCGGGACCGCCGCGTCGCGGCGCAGGACGGGCCCGGCGACCCGGCCGACCCCGAGCAGTGGCTGCGCCGGCTCGAAGCGCTGCTGCGGGGACGCCACCAACTGCCCGCCCGCCGCGCCGCCGAACTGACCGCCGAGGCCCGTGCCCACCTGGCCGCGAGCGGAAGTTCCCCGGCGGAGGAGTTCGGCCCCGTGGAGGTGTACGCGCTCGGCCTGGCCGAGCACGCGGGCCCCCGTAGCCGGTGGTCGCGGACCGGCTGGTGGCTGCCGGTCATGTGCACCCTGCTCACCGCCGGTTGGGCGGTACGCCTCTACCAGGGCTCGCTCGACTGGCTGTTCTGGGTCAACACCGCGGGGGTCGTCGGCGTCGCGCTGCTCTGGATCGCGAAGACGGTGCCGGACAAGCCGTCCTCCTGAGGAAGAACGCGGGAGCATCATCGGCCGTGGACGGGTACACATCGGATGACCTGATTCCTCAGGAGGTGCTGTATCCATGCTCCACCGCGCCAGAGCAACATCCGCCCCATCAGAGATCCGAGGGATGGCCCGCCTCGCCGGGATCATCATGGCCGCACTGCTGCTGGTCACCGGGGTCGCGCCCACCGCGACCGCCACGGCCCCCGACCGCGCCGCGGCCCCCGCGCCCCGTACCGTGCCCGCCCTCACCAACTGGACAGCGCAGCCCGGTGGGTTCGCCTTCACCGGCGCCACCCGCCTGGTCGTCCCCCCGGCCGACACCGCCGCCCGCCGCACCGCCGGCACCCTCGCCCAGGACCTCCGCGTGGCGGGCCGGGGCACCGTCCCCGTCGCCGCCGTACGGGGCGCCGGCCGCCCCGGCGACATCAGCATCGCGACCGACCCCGCGCGGCGCGGGACACTCCAGGCCGAGGGGTACGAACTCCAGGTCACCGACCGGATCCGGATCACCGGAGCCACCGAGGCCGGCGCCTTCTACGGCACCCGCACCCTCCTCCAGCTCCTCGCCACGGCCGACCGCATACCCGCCGGCCGCACCGTCGACGTCCCCGCGTACCCGGAGCGGGGCGTCGGCGTCTGCGCCTGCTACATCCACATCACCCCGGCGTGGCTGGAGAACCTGGTCCGCGACATGGCGTACCTGAAGCTCAACCAGCTCCTGCTGGAGCTGAAGGTGAAGAGCGACCGCCACCCGGAGGCCAACTCCTGGGGCTACTACACCAAGGACGAGATACGGCGGCTCGTCGCCCTCGGCGACCGCTACCACATCACCATCGTCCCGGAGATCAACTCCCCCGGCCACATGGACCCGTGGATCGAGCGGCGGCCCGACCTCCAGCTCACCGACTCCGACGGCACGCCCCAGCCCTCGCGCCTCGACGTCACCAGCCCGGCCGCCTTCTCCTACTACACCGACCTGATGGACGAGTACGCCGAGGTCTTCACCGCGCCCGTCTGGCACATGGGCGCGGACGAGTACATGCTCGGCTCCGACTTCGCGAAGTACCCGCACATCCTGGAGTACGCGCGCGGGCGGTACGGCCCGGACGCCACCCCGCAGGACGCGTTCATCGACTTCGTCAACCGTGTCCAGGCCCACGCGGCGGACCGCGGCAAGCGGCTGCGGATCTGGAACGACGGGCTGACCGGCGACCACACCGTCCCCGTCGCCGCGGGCACCACCGTCGAACACTGGCTGAACGTCAGGACCAGGCCCAGCGACCTCCTCGCCCAGGGATACCGGGTCATGAACGCCTCGTACTCCCTCTACCTCATCCGCGGCGGCTTCCACATGGACACCGCCTCCCTGTACGCGCAGGGCTGGGACCCCCGCAGCTTCGAGGGCGAGAAGGTCGCCTCCGCCGCCGGGATCACCGGCGCGAAGATCAGCCTCTGGCCCGACAACGGCCGGGGCGAGACGGAGAACGAGGTGGCCGCGGGCCTGTTCGCACCCCTGCGCTACATCGCCCAGACCACCTGGGGAACCCCCCGCCCCGACCCGTCCTACGCGGAGTTCACCGCCCGCGCCACCACCGTGGGCCACGCGCCGGGCCGTACCGATCTCACCCGGCCGCCGCTGCCCGACGGCACGTACACCCTGCGCGAGGCGGACGGTGAACGTCCGGCCGTCCAGCGGCGGATCACCCGGACCGCCGACGGCTACGTCACCCTCACCGACCCGGCCACCGGACGGTGCGCGGAGACCAGGAGCGGCAGGCTGACCCTCAACACCCCGCTGGAGCCCGGCAGTCCGGTCACCCAGGAGAGCTGCTCCGCCGCCAACACCCTCCAGCGCTGGCAACTGACCCCGGTCCCGGGCGGGTTCCACCTCACCCAGGCGATCACCCGGATGTCCGTGGTGCTCACCGACGAAGGACGGTGGCTCCAGTACCCGCCCGACCAGCGCCCGCCCACCGTCTGGACCCTCACCGCCCCGGCCGCGGGCCCGCAGCGGGGAGACCGCTCATGACCCTCGGAAGACGCCCCTTCGTCGCCGGGCTCGGAGCGCTCACCGCCGTGTCCCTCCCCTCGTACGCCTCCGCGCACCCGCCCCGCCCCGGCGCGGACGACACCGCGGCCCGCGTCCCCGTCCACCCGGACGACACCCCCGACCAGCTCGTGGCGAAGGCCGCGGGGCTGCGCCCGACGGAGCGCCAGATCGCCTGGCAGCGGCTGGAGCGGACCGCGTTCCTGCACTTCGGGGTGAACACCTTCACCGGCCTCGAATGGGGGACGGGCGACGAGGACCCCGATGTCTTCCGGCCCACCGGTCTGGACACCGACCAGTGGGCGCGCGCCCTGCGCGACGGCGGCTTCACCCTCGCCATCCTCACCGTCAAGCACCACGACGGATTCGTCCTCTTCCCCTCCCGCCACACCCGCCACAGCGTCGCCTCCTCCACCTGGGAAGGGGGCCGCGGCGACGTCCTGCGCGCGTTCGCCGACTCGATGCGCGCCCACGGCCTCAAGGTCGGCGTCTACATCTCCCCCGCCGACGAGAACCAGTACCTGCACGGCGTCTACGCCAACGGCAGCGCCCGCACCCTCCGTACCGTCCCCACCCCGGTCGACGGCGACGACCGCGCGGAACGGGGCGGCCCGCCCGCGCTGCGGCTGCCCGCCACCGACTACGGCGCCTACATGCTCGACCAGCTCCACGAGGTGCTCACCGGGTACGGTCCGATCGACGAGGTCTGGTTCGACGGCGCCCAGGGCCGTATCCCGCCCGAGCACGTCGAGGTCTACGACTGGGACAGCTGGTACACGCTGATCCGGACCCTCGCCCCGCAGGCGGCCATCGCCGTCTCCGGACCCGATGTCCGCTGGGTCGGCAACGAGGGCGGCTCCGCCCGCGAGAACGAGTGGAGCACCGTCCCCGTCAAAGCGACGCCCAACGGCCGTACCGACTTCGCCCTCTCCTACGACACCCCCGACCAGGGCGGGCGCGACGCCCTCGTCCGGGCCCAGCCGGACACCGACTTCCTCCAGTGGTGGCCCGCCGAGTGCGATGTGTCGATCCGGCCCGGCTGGTTCTTCCACCCGGAGGAGCGCCCCAAGACCGCCCAGCAGCTCACCGACCTCTACTTCCGGTCGGTCGGCCGGAACGCCGTCCTGCTGCTCAACGTCCCGCCCGACCGGAACGGCCGCCTCGACCCGGCGGACGTCGCCGCCCTGGCCGCCTTCGCCGAGCGGGTACGGCGCGAACTCCCCGCGGACCTGGCCCGGGGCGCCCGCGCCCGGGGCGACGGCCGCGATCCCGCCCTGGCGGTCGACGGCGACCCCGACACCTCGTGGATCGCCCCGGCGCCCTCCGCCGGGACGCTCACCCTGGAGCTGGGCGCCCCGACGGCCGTCGACCGGATCCGGCTGGCCGAGGACATCCGCCACGGCCAGCAGATCGAACGGGCCGTGGTCGAGGCCGAGTCGGCGTCCGGCTGGACGGAGGTCGCCCGTACCGGGACGGTCGGCGCGAGCCGTGTCCTGCTGCTGCCCGCCCCGGTCACCGCCCGGCGCTGGCGGCTGCGGATCCTCGGCTCCCGCCGCCCGGCCCGGGTCGCGGAGTTCGGCCTCTACCGCTCCGCGGTCTGAGGCTCCCGTACCTCCGTTCCGGTCTCCGTCACCGGCGTGGTCCCACCGCGCCGGTGACGGGCCGAGGCGAGCACGGCGACACCGCTGCCGGCCGCCGCGTAGAGGGCCAGCACCCACAGCGGTCCCGCGAGCGCGTTACCGCCGAAGTAGATGGTGTTGCGTGCGGCGGTGGTGCCCGCGCCGGTGGGGATGTAGTCGCCGATGGCCCGCCAGAACGGCGGCAGCAGCGCGTTGGGGAACGCGCCGCCCGCGCTCGGGTTGCCCAGGACGACGAAGACCAGGATCGTCACCCCGATCCCGACGACGCCCAGCAGGATCTGGAGGGCGACGGTGGTCGCGGCGGCGGCGAAGACGGTCAGCGCGCCGATCGCCCACAGCTCCGCGAAGTGGCCGCTCAGCGCACCGAGCACGGGCCCCGCGATCAGGGCGCCGCCCAGCCCGGAGACCACCGCGTACACGGCGAGGACGCCCAGCCTGATGAGCGTACGGTGCAGATTGGCCGGCCGGGACCCGGAGGCGACGCCGAGGATGGCCGCGGCGAGATAGCCGCCCACGATCCAGCCGATGGCCAGGTAGAACGAGGAGAGCCCCCGCCCGTCGCCCGCCGCGGGCGGCAGGATGTCGTCGGTCGTGACCGTACGGTCCTGGGCCGCGTCGGCCCGCTCGATGATCTGGGTGACCGCGGAGGAGACGGCGGGCCCGCCCGCGGACGCCACCAGCAGCGTGTCCTCGGTCCCCTTCGGGTTCACCAGGAGCACGGCGTCGACGGTGCGGTCGTGGATCAGCGCCCGCCCGGCGGCCTCGTCCCCGACGGCACGGGCCGCGAGGGGGTCGCCGTCCAGCCCGTTCAGCCGGTCGACCGTCTGCGCGGAGACCTGCTCCGGCGCCACGACGGCGAGCGGGATCCGGTGCGGGGTGGGCGCGTGGAAGGCCCCGATGTACGACAGGATGAACGCGAGCTGGAGCACCAGCCCGCCCGCGACGAGCAGCAGCCCGCGCGCGCTGAGCGCGTCCCGCAGCTCGGCGGTGAACCCGCGCGACGGTGCGCCGGAGCCGGTGGATATGGACGGTTCGGAGGGTTCGGACAGCTCGGTGCTCATCGCTCGGGGGTTCCTTCGTCGTCGTTCGGGTGGGGGGTGGCCCCGGGGTCGGCCGCCGTGGTCAGCGCGCGGACGAGGTACGGGGCGATCCGCCGCGACAGCCCCTCGGCGCCCCCGATCTTCCGCGGCCCCTGGACGGGCTCCAGGGCGCTGATGCCCTTGAACAGGGCGATCAGCAGCCGGGCGCCGTCGGCGGGGTCGATCGTGGGGCGCAGCCCGGTCCTGGCCAGCGTCTCCGTGATCATCCCGGCCACGCCCTGGACCAGGCGTTCCTCGTGCACGGCGAGCAGTTCGGCCACGGCGGGGGTACGGGCCGCGTGCAGCGTGAACTCCATGGAGACGAGGAACCACTGCCGCTCTTGGGCGGCGCGGTCCGCCGTGTACGCGAGCAGCCCGTCGACCAGGTCCTCGCCGGGGTCCAGCCGGGCCGCCTCGTCCCGCAGCCCGGCCAGCAGCCGGTCGGCGTGCGCGTCGTACAGCGCGAGGAACAGCTCGTCCTTGTCCCGGTAGTTGGAGTAGAAGGCGCCCCGGGTGAGCCCGGCGCGCTCGACGATGTCGCTGATCGAGGTGGCGTGGAAGCCGTGCTCGGTGAAGAGGGCCAGCGCGCTGTCGGTCAGGGAGGCGACCGTACGGGGACGGCGTCTGGTCGGTGACTTCGGCATGGAAGGGGCCCTTTCTCGCGCTCCGGCGGGCCGGTCCGCGGCGGTCCGCCCCGGTCCAACGGATACATCATGTATCCGATACGCCGTGTATGCAAAGTGGGCCCTCCCGCCCCACGCATGCCGGAGGCGCCGGGCCCGCCGGCGGGCCCTCCCCGCGCCCCCGCCCCCGGGGCCGGCGGCTGGGGCGCGCGGGGGGGCCGCGCCGTCCCCCCCCCCCCCCCGCGCCTCCGTGGGAGCGTCAGTGGTTGCCGACGCCGTTCCCGGACAGGACCGGGATGTCGTCCAGGATGTGCGACAGCGGCTCGTCACCCTTGGCCTGGGTGGAGTTCTCCGTGCACTGCTGGTTCTGCGGCGAGGACAGGACGTTGATGTCCTGGACCGCGATCGGCACGGCGCCGATCAGCGAGCCGACGTTCGCCTTGACCGGCAGACCGATGCAGGGCTTGTTCAGCGTGCCCTGGATCAGACCGGCCTGGGGGCTCAGGTCGCCCTTGGTCACGGCGTTGCCGAACGAGCTGCTCGCGCCGTTGCCGCTGAACGAGGTCGTACCACCGTCATCGGCGATGGCCAGCGCCGGCGACGCCATGGCGGCCGTCGCACCGACGAGGGACGCGGCTACAGCAGCGGTTGCCCACAGCTTCTTCATGGTGAATACCTTTCCGGAAAGCGGGTTCAGTGGTTGCCGACGCCATTCCCGGACAGGACCGGGATGTCGTCCAGGATGTGCGAGAGCGGCTCGTCGCCCTTGGCCTGCGTCGAGTTCTCGACACACTGCTGGTTCTGCGGGGAGGACAGCACGTTGACGTCCTGGACGGCGACCGTGACGAGACCGACCAGCGAGCCGACGTTGGCCTTGAGCGGCAGGCCGACACAGGGCTTGTTCAGCGAACCCTGGACCAGACCGAGCTGGGGGCTCAGGTCGCCCTTGGTCACCGCGTTGCCGAAGGACTGCTCGGCGCCGTTGCCGCTGAAGGAGGTCGTACCACCGTCATCGGCGATGGCCAGCGCCGGCGACGCCATGGCGGCCGTCGCGCCCACGAGGGACGCGGCTACAGCGGCGGTTGCCCACAGCTTCTTCATTTAAATGCCTTTCCGGAAAGTCGGACTCCACCGGTGGAATCCATTATGTTCAACTGCTTACGGGGGGATTAGTTTCTGCGGTTCCCTCTAATGGAGTACCGCACCGGCAGATAAAAAGGCCGGGCCGCCGCGGAGAACAGCGG
>NZ_JBHZDA010000025.1:66156-77667 GCF_042755665.1 Streptomyces sp. NPDC059142 | reverse complement strand
GCCCCTCACCGGGCCGGGCACCAGGCCCCCCTCGTACCGCCGCCGGAGCTACGCGTCCGACTCGACGTCCGTGATCCGCAGCCCCGCGTGGGCCTTGTAACGGCGGTTCACCGAGATGAGGTTGGCGACCAGCGACTCCACCTGGTGGGCGTTGCGCAGCCGGCCCGCGAAGACCCCGCGCATCCCCGGGATCCGGCCCGCCAGCGCCTGGACCAGGTCGGTGTCCGCACGGACCTCGCCCAGCACCATCACATCCGTCTCGATCCGCTCGACCTCCGTGTCCTGGAGGAGCACCGCGGAGAGGTGGTGGAAGGCGGCGGTCACCCGCGAGTCGGGCAGCAGGGCCGCGGCCTGCTCGGCGGCGCTGCCCTCCTCGGGCTTGAGGGCGTACGCGCCCTTCTTGTCGAAGCCGAGCGGGTTGACGCAGTCGACGACCAGCTTGCCCGCCAGCTCCTCGCGCAGCGACTCCAGCGTCTTGGCGTGCCCGTCCCACGGCACGGCGACGATGACGAGGTCGCTGCGGCGCGCGCACTCGGCGTTGTCCGCGCCCTCGACGCCGTTGCCCAGTTCGGCCGCGGCGGCCTCGGCCCGCTCGGCCGCCCGGGACCCGATGATCACTTTCTGTCCGGCCCGCGCCAGCCGGTGGGCGAGCCCCTTGCCCTGCGGCCCCGTGCCGCCCAGCACACCGACGACCAGCCCGGAGACGTCGGGGAGGTCCCACGGGTCCTTCGCGGCGGGCTTGGCCGACGGTTCGGCGCCGCTCCCGGCGGCGGGCTGGGCGGGCTGGTTCGGCGTGCTGCCACTGTCCGTTGAAGTCATGGTCAGACTCTACGGGTCGGTAACCGGGCACCCGGCAGCCCCGTTCGGGTGAGATACACCGGGACCCGCAACGCCCGGCGCCCTCCTGCGGCAGGATGCGGGCCCATGGATGCCGTACGCGTCGCACTGCTCCGCGAGGTCCTCACCGCTACGGAGTGGCCGTCGGCGACCCGGCGGTTCGCGGGGGCGCTGCGCTCCTCCGTCGTACCGCACGGCGGCGGGCTGCTGCTCGTCGGGACCGAGGCGTACGAACCGTGGCACCTGGCCGCGCACCTGGTGGACGAGGCGGCCTGGTCCGGCCAGCCGGAGCTGAACCCCACCCTCGTACGCCACCGCGTACGGCCCGGTGATCCGGCGCATCTCGCCGTCGGGCTCGGCCGTCTGGAGGCGGCGGGCCGGGGCGAGACCCTGCTCCTCGTGGCGCCGGAACGCCCCGACGGCGGGCTGCTGGAGCGGGTGCACGACGCGCGGCGCGCCGGGGCGACGGTGCTGTCGCTGGACGGCGGCGACGCGGAGGTACGGGGGCTCGCGCACGACGCGCTGACGGTGGCCGTGACGGACGCGGCGCAGGGCGTGGACCTGGACACGGTGCAGCATCTCGTGGCCGCCGCCACCGGCGAGAACAGCCTCCCGGCGCCACGCGGCCGGCGCCGCTTCCGGGACCGGTTGTCGCGGCTGGCCGACCAGTTGACGGCGCCCCCGCCCGCCCGCTGGTGAGCCGCGGGGCCGCCCCGTCTCCCGCCGTACGCGGGCGCCGACAGCCCCCGTCACCAGGCGCCGGCCGCCCCCGTACGCGGGCTCCGGTCGCCCCGCGGGTCACACAATCGGCTTGCCGTAACACCCCCTGGCCACGCACCATGGCCTCTCGTGACCACAGCCCCCCTCCGTTCGATCCGCTCGATCCTGCCGGATCTCTCCCCGTTCCGTTCCTCCCGGGATTTCCGGCTGCTCTGGGTGCAGGGGCTGGTGACGACCTTCGGCAGCTTCATGGCGATGATCGCGCTGCCGCTCCAGATCAAGGACCTCACCGGATCCCCGCTCGCCGTCGGCGCGATGGGGGCCGTGGAGCTGGTGCCGCTGATCGTCTTCGGGCTGTACGGCGGGGCCCTCGCCGACGCCGTCGACCGGCGCCGCGTCATCCTGCTCACCGAGGCGGGGCTCGGCCTGCTGGCCGCCGTCCTGCTGCTGAACGCCCTGCTGCCGCAGCCCCTGCTGTGGCCGCTGTACCTGGTGGCCGCCGGGGTCTCCGCGCTCGCCGGTCTCCAACGGCCCGCGCTGGACTCGCTGATGGCCCGGATCGTCCCGCACGACCAGCTCACCGCGGCGGCGGCGCTCAACGCGGCGCGCTGGCAGCTCGGCACGATCGCGGGCCCCTCGGTGGCGGGCGTGGTCGTCGCGTACGCCGGTCACGCCACCGCGTACGGGATCACGATCGCGGGCTTCGCCGCCTCCGTGCTCCTCTGTCTGCGTCTGTCGCCCGCGCCCGCCGCGCACGACGCGGAGCGCCCGTCGCTGCGCGGCATCGCGGAGGGCGCGCGCTACGCGTGGAGCCGGCCGGTGCTGCTGGGGACGTACGCGATCGACCTGGCCGCGATGTTCTTCGCCTTCCCGAACGCGATCTTCCCCTTCCTCGCCGACGAACTGGACGCGCCCTGGTCGCTCGGGCTGATGTACGCGGCGGGCGCGGTCGGCTCGGTCATCCTCAGCGTGACCAGCGGCTGGACCTCACGGGTGCGGCGGCACGGCCTCTTCGTGGTGTTCGGCGCGGCGGGATGGGGGGTGGCGATCACGGCCGCGGGGTGGTTCTCCAACATCTGGCTGGTACTGGTCTGCCTGGCCTTCGCGGGCATGGGCGACACCCTGAGCGGCCTCGGCCGCTCGACCATCTGGAACCAGACGATCCCGGAGGAGCTGCGCGGCAGGCTCGCGGGCATCGAGGTGCTCTCGTACAGCATCGGCCCGCAGCTCGGCCAGGTGCGCGCGGGTGCGATGGCGGGCTGGACGGGGACCAGGCCGGCGATCTGGAGCGGCGGGCTCGCGTGCGTGGCGACGGTGGGGCTGCTGGCGGCGGTGCTGCCGAAGCTGGTGACCTACGACGCGGACACGGACGAGGACGCGCTGCGCCGCCGCGCCCAGAAGGAGGGGGCCGTCCCGGGCGCGGTCGCGGGGACGGCGACGGGGACGGCGGTGCCGGGCACCGCCGCTCCGGGGGCACCCGCTCCCGGTACGCCCGCTCCCGGTACGGAGACGGCGGCGCCCTGAGCGCGGGAGGGGCGGCCCGCGGGCGGCACCGCCCCCAGCCGCCCTCCCCCGCCCGGTTCGGTCAGGCCCGTCCGATCAGCTCTGCCCGCTGTCCCCGCCCTTCGACGGGTCGTGCCAGCGCGGGTCGTTCTCCCACTCCAGGTTCCGCTCCCGGGCCGTCTGCATCGCGTGCTCCGCCTCCTGGCGGGTGGCGTACGGCCCGAAGCGGTCCTTGGCGGGGCAGTCGGGCCCTTCCTCGACCTTCTGGTGCCGCAGGCAGTAGAACCACTCGCCGGGTTTGCCGACCGTACGCTTCTTGAACAGGGCCATCATCGGCTCCTTCCTCTGACGCCTGGCGCCTCACGCCCGACGCCTCACCCGTCATGCTGCCCCACCTGGGCCGGTTGAGCCCTGCCATAGACTCGCCGGTATGTCTGGCCAGTCGCTGCTCGTACCAGGGGAGATCTCTCCCGCCCGTTCCGTCCCCGGAAAGATCCGGCGCCCCGAGTACGTCGGGAAGCCCGCTCCCACCCCGTACACCGGGCCGGAGGTGCAGACCCCCGAAACCGTGGAGCTGATGCGGATCGCCGGGCGGATCGCCGCCCAGGCGATGGAGGAGGCCGCGAAGCTCATCGCGCCGGGCGTGACCACCGACGAGCTGGACCGGGTCGCGCACGAGTTCATGTGCGACCACGGGGCGTACCCCTCGACGCTCGGTTACCGGGGGTTCCCCAAGTCGCTGTGCACCTCCGTCAACGAGGTCATCTGCCACGGGATCCCGGACTCGACCGTGCTCCAGGACGGCGACATCGTCAACCTCGACGTCACGGCGTACATCAACGGGGTGCACGGCGACAACAACGCCACCTATCTGTGCGGGAACGTCGACGAGGAGTCGAAGCTCCTGGTGGAGCGGACGCGCGAGGCGCTGCACCGCGCGATCAAGGCGGTACGGCCGGGGCGCAGGATCAATGTGATCGGGCGGGTCATCGAGTCGTACGCCAAGCGGTTCGGCTACGGCGTGGTCCGGGACTTCACCGGGCACGGGATCAACTCGTCCTTCCACTCCGGGCTGATCGTCCCGCACTACGACAGCCCGCACGCCACCACGCTGATCGAGCGGGGCATGACGTTCACGATCGAGCCGATGCTCACCCTCGGCACGTACGAGCACGACATGTGGGCCGACGGCTGGACCGTCGTGACGAAGGACCGCAAGCGGACCGCGCAGTTCGAGCACACGCTCGTGGTGACGGAGACGGGCGCGGAGATCCTGACGCTGCCGTGACCCTCGCGCGCGCCTGACCACGCGAAACCCCGGGATTGCCAACCGGCGCTCCCGGGGTGACGATTTTACCGACAGGACGTCGGGAACCCATTGACTTAGGTAAGCCTAAGTAAGAGTATCGGTCATGGCGGCCGTACGCGTGTACGCCGTATCCGCCGCCAGTCCGTCCTTCCCGTCCCCCTCGGTCTCCGGAGGCCCGCCTTGGACGCAACCGCCACCACCCCCTTCTCCACGCTGATCCGGGTCGCCTCCCACGAGCAGCACACGGAGGCGGAGACGTCGACGTTCATGAGCGACCTCCTCTGCGGCCGGCTCGGGGTGGACGCGTACACCCGCTACACGGAGCAGCTCTGGTTCGTGTACCGCGCGCTGGAAGGCGCGTCCGAGACGCTGAGAGAGGACCCGGTCGCCGGGCCCTTCATACAGAGCGAGCTGGCGCGCACCCCCGAGCTGGAGCGCGACCTCGCGTATCTGCGGGGCGCCGACTGGCGTACCGGGCTCGCACCGCTGCCCGCGACGGCCGCGTACGCCGCACGAGTCGAGGAGTGCGCGCGCGAGTGGCCCGGCGGGTTCGTGGCGCACCACTACACGCGCTACCTCGGGGACCTCTCCGGCGGCCAGATCATCCGCGACAAGGCGGAGAGGACCTGGGGATTCGCCCACAAGAGCGACGGCGTACGGTTCTACGTCTTCGAGGGGATCTCCAACCCGGCCGCCTTCAAGCGCGGATACCGGGAACTGCTGGACGCGGTCGCGGCGGACGACCTGGAGAAGCAGCGGATCATCGACGAGTGCAAGCGGGCGTTCGACTTCAACGGGGCGGTGTTCCGGGAGCTGGGCGCGGAGTTCCCGCTGAGCGCGTAGCACGTACGCGGGTACGGGGCCGGGGCTGCCCGGGTCTCAGCGGGCGTGCTCCGTGAGCAGCCGTACGCGCCCGCCGATCTCGATCGACCCGTCGGGGCCGGGGGCGGTGATGAGCTGCGAACCCCGGCCCTGCGTGATGTTCAGCGCCCGGCCGAGCCGCGCCGTGAGCAGCAGCGCGGCGGCGCCGGTCGCCTCGTCCTCCACGATGCCGTCGCCCCGGCGCGGAAAGGCCCGCGCCCTGATGCGTCCCGCGGCCTCGTCCTCCCAGGCCCACGCGTACAGCCACCCCTCGCCGGGCGGCGGAGCGGGCAGCGCGTCGACCTCGGCGGCGGAGGCGTACTGCTCCAGCGTGCGCGGCGGCGCCCACTCGGGGCGCGCGGTGATCCAGGTGAACTCGCCGTCCTGGCGCACCCAGACCTCCCCGGCCGGCGGGTTCACGGCCTCCAGATCGAGCAGCCAGCCGGCGCCGACGAGCGGGTGCCCGGCGAAGGGCAGCCGCTGTCCCGGGGTGTAGATGTCGACGACGCCCCGGTCCGGGTCGTCGACGAACACGGTCTCGCTGTAGCCCAGTTCGGCCGCGATGGCCTGCCGGGCCGCCCGGTCGGGGTGGTGCCGCCCCTCGCGGACGACGCCGAGGGTGTTGCCGTGCCGGCCGTCGGCGCCGCAGAAGACGCTGAGTACGTCGATGTCGGCCACGGTCAGGGGCACGGTCGCGGTCTCGGGTGTCGAAGCAGTCGAAGTAGCAGTCACGCAGGCATTCAAACATCACCCGCCCCCGGCGAGGACGGAACCGAGGTCAGGAGCGGTCGACGGTCAGCGGTCCCGGGAGTCGTAGGCGGCGTGGCTGCGTTCGATGTCGGGGTTGTGCTCGACGGCCCACTCGGCCAGGGTCACGGCCGGTTCGATCAGGGTGCTGCCCATCGGGGTGAGTTCGTACTCGACGCGCGGCGGCACCTCGGCGAAGACCGTGCGGTCGACGAGTCCGTCCCGCTCCAGACGCCGCAGGGTCAGGGTCAGCATCCGCTGCGAGATGCCGGGAATCCGGCGCAGCAGGTCGGTGAAGCGCATGCGTTCGCCGTGGAGGGTCGCGACCACGAGAAGGGTCCACTTGTCGCCGATGCGGTCGAGGATGCCCCGGACGGCCCGGCCGCCGTCGCCCCGGATCAGGCAGGTCTTCTCGTACCGCGACATCCGTGCTCCCCGTTGTCGGCAAGGCACACGGATGTGCCTTTTGTAAGCCCTTCGAGAGTGACCCATCATGGCCCTTCTTACAAGAAGTAACCATCGGAGGTTCGCCGTGATCGTCGCGTACTGGATCGTTGCCGCACCGCTGGGTCTCCTCCTCGTCTTCGCCGGCTGGAAGAAGACCACCCAGAGCCAGGAGCGGCTCGCCCCGATGATGGGGTGGGTCGACACCGTCCCGATGCCGCTGGTGCGGTTCATCGGGGCCGTGGAGATACTCGGCGCGGCCGGACTGGTCCTGCCGCCCCTGACGGGCATCGCACCGGCCCTCGCGATCGCGGCGGCGATCGGCTTCGCCGTCCTTCAGATCCTGGCGGCGGCTCTCCACCTGTCACGCGGCGAGGTCAAGGAGACCGGCCTGAACGTGCCCCTGATCCTCCTCGCCGGCGTCACCGCGTGGCTGGCCACCGCGTTCTGAACGCGCGCCCGGCGCACCGGACGCGGCGCGGGCGGGACCCCGCCCGAACGCACGGGGGCAGGGATCACTCCGCCGATCCGGGGTCCTTGCGCCGGCCGGCCTGGAAGCGCGCCTTCTTCTGACGGTTTCCGCACGTGTTCATGTCGCACCATCTACGGGTGCGGCTCCGGCTGGTGTCGAAGAAGGCCGCCCGGCAGGTCGGTGATGCGCACAGGGCCAGTCTTCCGTCGCGTTCGCCCGAGAGGACGCCGATCGCGTCGGCGGCGATCACGCCGAGGGCGTCTTCCACGCGGGAGGCCGGGCCGAGCCGCCAGTGCCGCTCGCCCTCGGGCGTCAGGATCGCCGCGGCCCGGCCCCGAGCGCTGCGGTCGTTGATCACGTGGACGGCGGACGCGGGGAGAGGGGCCAGGACGGCGACCGCTGTCGCGGCGGCGTGGATCGACTCCCGCAGCTCCCGGGCGAGTTCGAGCTGGGCGGTGGTGCAGGAGTCCACGGCGAGACCGCTCGACGCCAGCCAGTCGGCGAGCCGGTGCGGAACGGGGATGCGCTCCACCGGGGTGCCGTGACGCTCCGAGAGGGTCCCCGTGAAGCTGGTCGCCAGGACGCTGCCGAGGCGGAATTCGGGGAACACCATACGCATAGAACCACCTTAGACGGTTGCGCCGCGGCCCCGGGAGTTGTTAGAACCGTCATTGCCGGTTCCGCGATGGCCAGGAGGTCTCATGCCCCGCCCGACCAGTGACGTACAGGCATTCGAAGCCCATGCACCCGAAGCCGATCTCGACGATCTGCGCGCGCGCCTGGCCGCGGCGCGGCTGCCGGAGACCGAGACGGTCCATCGCCCGGCGCCCGACCCCCGCCGATGGGACCAGGGCGTTCCGCTCGCCGACCTGGCCGAGGTCGTGGACTACTGGCGCACCGGCTACGACTGGCGGGCGTTCGAGGAGCGCCTCGACGACATCGGCCAGTTCCGTACGACCATCGACGGTCTGGGAATCCACTTCCTGCACCGCCGGTCCGCGCGCACGGACGCCACTCCGCTGATCCTGACGCACGGCTGGCCGGGCAGTGTCGCCGAGTTCGTCGACGTGGTGGACGAACTGGCGGATCCGGAGGACGCGGACGCGCCGGCGTTCCATGTCGTGGCCCCGTCCCTGCCGGGCTTCGGCCACAGCGACAGACCGGCCACCACCGGATGGGGTACCGAGAGGATCGCCGCCGCATGGGTGGAGCTGATGGGAAGGCTCGGCTACGGCACGTTCGTGGCCCAGGGCGGCGACTGGGGAGGGAACATCACCACGGTTCTCGGCGGCCGGTTCCCCGAGCATGTCCTCGGTATCCACACGACGTTCGCGGAGGCACTGCCCGGGGCGACCACGGACGGCCTGACGGCGGCGGAGCGCGCATGGGCCGAGGAGACCCGCGACTTCTGGCTCCACCGCGCGGCGTACGCGAAGCAGCAGGCGACCCGGCCGCAGACCATCGGCTACTCGCTCGTCGACTCACCGGTGGGTCTTCTCGCCTGGATTCTCGACAAGTTCGCCGAGTGGTCGGACACCGAGGACAGCCCGTTCGAGACGATGTCCAGGGACAGGATTCTCGACAACGTCACGCTGTACTGGCTGACCCGGACCGGTGCGTCGTCGGCCCGCATCTACTACGAGAGCCACAACTCGGTGGACCCCGCGCTCCGGGTCGACGTCCCGTCGGCCATCAGCATGTACCCCCGCGACATCGAGAAGTGCCCACGCCCCTGGGCGCAGGAGCGCTACCGGCGGATCGTCCGGTGGCGGTCGCCGGAGGCCGGGGGGCATTTCCCGTCGCTGGAGGTGGCCGGGTACTTCGTCGACGACGTGCGGGAGGGTCTGGCGGCCGTGCTGGCCGACCGTCGGGGCGCACCGCACCGCGCCGCACCACCGGACCGATCATAGATCCGATGTGTTGACGGAAACGGTGACAGGAACCGCGACAGGGGCCACCTCTTAAGCCCCTTCATCCATTGACAGCGGAACAACCAGTCCGTACTTTCCCGCAATACACCCGATGTTTTGACGGTCGATCAGGCATGGAGGGCACACGCATGACCTCACAGCCGAGAAAGGTCTTATCGACGCGCAGAGCCGTGCTCGGCTCCGCGCTGGGCGGCGCGGCGCTCGCGTCGCTGCCCGGGGCAGCCCGCGCGGAGGAGTCCGCCGGGGACGCCGCGGGGGCCGGGGCGGACGCGGTGCGGGCGCGGCCGTGGAAGCTGAGCAACCGTATGTCCGGCAGCGGCGACTGGGCCGCGTTCCTGCGCCGGCAGGATCTGGTCTGGAGCCGGCTGCCCGCCCTGTGGCACGAGGGGCCGTTCCTGGGCGACGGGCTGCTGGGCAGCATGGTCCACCAGGAGCCGGACGCCAACAAGATCCGCTTCACCGTCCAGCACGGGCGGGTGCAGGACCACCGGCCCGCCCTCGGCAGCGGCTGGGGCACCTGCCGGCTCCCGGTGGGGCATCTGACGCTCGACCCGGTCGGCACCATCACGGCGGTCGACTGGCGGCTGAGCCTGTGGAACGCGGAGCTGAGCGGTACGGTCACCACCTCGTCCGGCACGCTGACGCTCACCGTCCTCATCCACGACGAGACCCTTGTCGCCCGGGTACGGGCGGGCGGCGGCGAGCGCGTCCGCTGGACGTTCCATCCCGAGGCGGCCATGAGCCCCCGGCAGATCAGCGAGCAGCCGCCCGCCGACTACGTCGCCAACCCCGCCTGGTCCACCCGTACCACCGGCGGGGTCACCCAGGTGCTCCAGCCGCTCACCGGGGGCGGGCAGACCGCGACCGCCTACCGGCAGACCGGCGAGGTGTTCCTGCTCAGCGTCGGGCACAGCCATCCGTCCGGCACCGAGGCCGCGGCCGTCTCGCTCCGGAAGATCCAGCGGGCCGAACCGTACGCGACCCTCCGCGAGCGGCACACCCGCTGGTGGCACGACTTCTACCGGAAGAGCTTCGTCTCCCTCCCCGACGAGCGGTTGCAGAGCTTCTACTGGATCCAGCTCTACAAGGTCGCCTCCGCCACCCGGGCGGGCGCCCCCGTGATGGCCACCTCGGGGCCGTGGCTGGAGCCCACCCCGTGGCCCGCGGTGTGGTGGAACCTCAACGTCCAGTTGGAGTACTGGCTCATCCACGGCTCCAACCACCTGGAACTCGACTCGCTGACCACCACCCTCCGTCAGAACCAGGAGCGGCTGACCGCCAACGTGCCCGCCGCGTACCGCTCCGACAGCTCCGGGGTGGGCCGCAGTTCGGACATGTTCGCCACCCGGACCGTCGGAACCCCGGGCAGCGGCGCCGAGGTCGGGGACCTCACCTGGGCGCTGCACAACGTGTGGCTGAGCTACCGGCACACCATGGACGAGACGCTGCTGCGGGACACCCTCTTCCCGTTGCTGCGCCGCGCCGTCAACTACTACCTGCACTTCCTCGCACCGGGCAGCGACGGCAAGCTCCATCTGCCCAGCACGCTCTCCCCCGAGTATCCGGTCGTGCCGCCGCAGGACACCAACTACGACCTCGCGCTGATCCGCTGGGGCTGTCGGACCCTCCTCGACGCCTCCGCCCGTCTCGGTGTGGACGATCCGCTGCAGCCCCGGTGGCAGGAGGTGCTGGCGCGGCTCACGCCGTACCCCACCGACCGGAACGGGTTCATGATCGGCGCGGACACCCCGTACGCCCAGTCGCACCGGCACTACTCGCACCTGCTGATGGTGTACCCCCTCTACCTCGTCAACTGGGACCAGCCGGAGAACCGCGAGCTGATCGAGAAGTCGCTCGTCCACTGGCACGCGCTGACCGGCGCGCACCGCGGGTACAGCTACACCGGCGCCGCCTCGCTGTACGCGATGGCGGGCCGGGGGAACACCGCGCTCGACTATCTGAAGCTGTTCTTCGACCCCACCACCCGGTTCCCCTGCCGGGCCAACACCCACTACACCGAGGCCGGACCGGTCATCGAGACACCGCTGTCGGCCTCGCAGTCCGTGCACGACATGGTCTGCCAGAGCTGGGGCGGAACCGTCCGGGTCTTCCCCGCCGTTCCGGACGCCTGGCAGGACGTCACCCTGCACGACTTCCGAACGCAGGGCGCGTTCCTGGTCAGCGCGGTGCGCGCGGGGGGCGTCACCCGGTTCGTCCGGGTCAGGAGCCTGGCGGGCGAACCGCTCAGGCTCAAGCACGGTCTGACCGGCCCGCTCACCGTGCTGCTCGACGACGGTACGCCGGCCAGGACGGAGGACCTGGGGAACGGCACGCTGGCCGTCACCCTGCCCAAGGGCCGTGAGGTGCTGGTCCACTCCGGGGCGCGTCCCGACCTGGTCATCGCGCCGGTCGGCATCTCGGAGCCGGGCGCCGCCTGGGGTCTCCCGTAGGCGGGAGCGGACCAGCGGACCAGCGGACCAGCGGACAGCGGACAGCGGACAGACGTACGGAGCCACCGGGCACGGGGCGCGAGGCCCCCCGCCGCCGGCGCGCGGCCGGGGGCGCGGGGGCGGCGCCGGGCGGGCGGGGTGGTGCGGGGGGGGGGCGCCGGGCGGCGCCCAAGTCCGTACCCCGGGGGCGGGCCCCCAACCCCCCGGCCCCCGACGCGGTACGCCACGGCCGCAGGT